>DMJL01000136.1 GCA_003451785.1 Bacteroidales bacterium | reverse complement strand
ATTCTAACGCCAGCAGGCTTTTCTTCAAGGGTGTTAAATATCTCGACAAACTGCTCGGCGGCAGCATCGGTTACATTGAGTTTGAGATTTTCGGAAGTTTGCATAATAGTCTAAAAAATGAATTACACTCAAATATTGTGTGATTGCTTAATTATACAAAAGTACTTGAGATTTGTTCAGGAAAACATCTTGTAATTTCGAATTTTGTTCTCTATGATGGGATGTTTATAGGCAAAACATGCATTGCCTATAGAGTAGATTATTTTTGCTGCATAATTGAGCTTTTAATAAATAAACAAGCTATATTTGGCGTATAAAATGTACCATGATAGCAATTAGCGTTCAACGCTACACAAATCCTAATGTTCAATACTAACAAACTTATTACAATTAATTTAGGCTGTAAGCCTAGAACCATTCTGTTATGTGTTTTTGCGCTTGTAGTTTTTCAGTTGCACGCTTTTGGTGGAAGCAGGTATGGCAAAGCAGTCATTTCAGGTCAAGTTGTCGGTAATGTTCCACAATGGATGCAATTTACTGTGCCTGTAAATGGGGCTGCTTATGAGGGTTTTTTTGAAACGGTAGAAATAGACTCCTTGGGTAGATTTACAATTCTTGTAGAAACAGAAAAGCCGGTTTTTTTGAAATTCATGTTTATAGACTCACATTCATTCATAGTTGAACCAAACAAAGCCTATGACATAATTCTCAATGTAAGCCTGAGTCATACGGTAAGATTTGGAGGTAATATTTCAGAAATCCAACAATTTTACAACAGCCTGATTCACTCCCATCCCCGATCCTGTATTTTTACTATTGGCACACAAAATGTTACCGAATATGTAGAAAAAGGAAAGGAGCTGGAGGCTATGTTGCAGCAAGAATTAGAAATTTTTGAAGAATTCTACCAAAATGGCAAAATTCCAAAAGATGTCTTTTCCTTGCTGGTAGCCGATAGAACCGTTTATTTTAATACTGCTAAGGCCGTAATGGCATCCATGAATTTCTCCAATGTAGTAAGCGCAGGTGGTATTGCATCGGATGCTCTCATGGGTGTTTGGGCCGATGCAGTGTCGTGGGCAATTGCAGATAATCCATTCTTGCTGCATGCTATTTACGCCTATGAGTATCTGTTGATGACTCTTTGGTATCATTTGTATGCAACCCATAGTTTTGATGATATTGCTGCTATCCGAGCAGAGAGAAGGTTGCAACAAACTATTCACAGTCATACCATTGAAGTTGCCAGCGAGCTTTTTTCGGGAAAGGTCCTTGAGTTTTTTACTGCTGCATACCTTTATCAGCAATATTTAATGAATTCGTTTGACCAAGATTGGATAGCAGTATTTGAGCAATTTAAAGCTCAATACCCCAAAAGCAATTACACTCGTTTTCTAACGCCATTAATGGCAAGGGCAAATGCTATTGTTGAAAAATAATGCAATAAAAAAATTACGACAAGCAATCATTGAGTCTATTTTGCATAATTTTATCCTGCACACCTTTGCTTCATCGGTTTTGTTATTTTAATTTTTTTGGTGTGAATTTAAAACTAGAAAGGCGTATTCCCGTTTTTCTTTTGTTAAATTTGACTAAAAGTTATTATACTGGGATGGTATGAATAAGTATGTTTTTTACGACAATTTGAGTATCCAAGTACTTTCGTTACTGGCAGGGCGCAATAAATATTTTTCAAAAAGTTTGGATGCCCACAGTTTCGAAGAGCATTTGGAATATTTGGATTTTGTTGTGCCGGATCTTATTTTCAAGGGCGATTTTGAAATTTCAGTAGCACATCTTTCGGGTGTAGCAGATCCGGCCATAAAGGTTGTGCAATGGCTTGGATACGACTTTCCTACCATCATTTATCATCATGACTTCAATGAACAGCCATTTAATTTAACAGAGGATGCCCTTAATTCATTTTACCATATTCTTCTCAAGTGGCCAAGGCGTATTCCCGCCAATCTTCTTCTACTACGGGCACCATTTCACAATCAGAGGCTCAGGCAGTATTATAAAAAAGTGGTGGAATTGGATAATTTCATGGCCATGCTTTCGGTGCAAGCCATGGTTACCGACAAGGTAGTTCGACAATTCAGAAGCCGAAGCAAGAAAGCGGTTTTGGTGGTTGGTATAGGGCTGGGTGGTTGGATTACCAACTTGCATAGGGCATACTTCAATACAGCTCAGGCATATATTCCCATTCTTGCTGGCACACGCATGGATGAGATGTTTCTTACTTCAGGGTTTAAGGTACTTGTAAGCAAAGAATCGCTGAAGGAATCAGCCATGGTTCGCAACAGACTCAATTTCTTTACGAAATTCAGGAGGGTTACCAACTTTAATTTATATCCGTTATTGGCGAGGTTCGACAATATTGCCCGATTCGATTTGCAGAAATCGGCGTACAACGGTTTCCCGCTACGGGTAATTGACGAAGGGCATATATCCGCAATACTCAAACCATCGCTAAGCAGAGATCATATTCTGGAAGTACTGGAGAGGCATTCATAATCATAAGAATGAGATCGCTCACTTTGTGCGAAATTGCAGCTAAAACATTGATTTAGAAACATTAAAACACTTTCAACAATGGTAGCAAATGCAAGCCCTATTTCATCTAAAAAACGACTTGGACTGCTTGACACCCTGCGAGGTCTCGCACTTTTTGGAATTCTGGTAGTAAATATTCAATATATGTCGCAGCCCATGTCGAGCCTCATGTTGGGTTTTCAGCCTACAGGTTCAGCCATGGATACTATTTCTACTTTTCTGATAAAGTTGTTGTTCGAAGGGAAATTCTATGTTCTTTTTTCAGCACTTTTTGGATATGGCTTTGCAGTGTTTTTGTCAAAACCCGTGGGCGATGAAAGTGTTATTTTGCCAGTTTTTCGCACTCGACTTGCAGTTCTCTTGCTTTTTGGAATTGCCCATGTAGTATTGTTGTGGTCCGGCGATGTTTTGGTCTATTATGCACTCTTGGGATTTGTGATGATTGCATTCAGAAGAGTATCCGATCGGGGGCTATTCAAATGGGCTGCATGGCTAATATTTATACCTATCCTGCTTACCGCCCTTTTGGTGGCTTTTGCGTCCATTGCATTATCTTCACCTGATATGGAAGCCCACTTCAGGCAAATCATGGAGACATCTGCTATGGATTCTAAAGCCTTTATTGCCAATGCCATAGATGTTTATACCGGCGGGTCTTTTGGGGAGATGGTGGCAATGCGGCTCAAGGAGTATTTGCAGCTGGTGCCGGGCGTGCTGCTTTTTTATCCGGTAGTACTTGCAATGTTTCTGGTAGGATTTCTGATTGGAAGAAAGAAGCTGTTAGAAAATTATAAGGCGCATATTCCGTTGTTCAAAAGAACCTATTGGTGGGGATTGGCCGTCGGACTGCCATTCAGTGTATTGTATGCCTACACATTTTTACATGTAAACCCATTCAACATGAACTGGTTGCTGCTGTTGAATTCTGCTGGTCATATTATTGGTGGAATTGGCATGAGTTTGTTCTATGTTTCGGCAATTGTATTGTCGAAGTCAAAACTCAGAGTGTTCTCATTATCCAAACTTATGTCTCCGGTAGGTAGAACTGCCCTAACCAATTATTTAATACAAAGCATTATTGCAACTTTCATCTTCTATGGTTATGGTCTTGGGAAGATGGGGCAAGTAGGTACAACCGATGCTGTAATTTTGGCTGTTCTAATTTTTGTATTGCAAATATCCATGAGCCATATTTGGCTCGCGTTCTTTCACTTTGGTCCCTTTGAATGGCTGTGGCGTAGCCTTACCTACCGCAAGGTGCAACCGTTTAGAAAACTGTAAAAGCATAAAAATGATGCTATGGAGTAATTTCCATTGATGGATTGTCAGCTATTTAGACTTTCATCAACCCTCTGCATTCACTAATTCAGATTATTACGGCATCCCTAACTAAAGGCTATTGGAGTTGAAGGCAATATGGAGCTAAATGTTGCCCAAATAGCAAATTGGGAGCATAGCCCATTACACCTGATTTATCTATAAAAATCAACGGGCAGCATATTATTTGCTGCCCGTTGATTGGAAAGAACGAGCTGCATTTTTTACAGCAAAGATTTCAGCTTGCTCAACAAAATGAAAAACTCGTATTCAGTTTGCAAAAACTGACTTCTCGCCTCCCTAATTAATTCTGCACCTACCAGATATTCAGTAAATGAGATATGGCAATTTCGCAAAAGCTCCAGGTTGCCCGGCAAATCGTGCTCTTTTTCAAGCACAGCCTTCATTTGCAGGTAACCGGCCCTAAGAGCAATAAGTTCATGATACATGCCTGATACCCGGGCAATCATTTCGCTTTCCTGCTGCGAATAATTGGCTTTTGCCCATTCATATTGAATCCGAGCATGTCTCAACATGTTGTTATTTTGCCAAAGCGGGATGGTTAATCCCACCTGAAAACCCTGTAAGGTCTGACCGAGAATGCTTTCTGAATGGTAACCGGCGGAAATTGATGGCAAATTTGCCATGTGCTGATGCCTTATTTTCTCTTCGGTCTGTCTGATGTTGAGCCGGGCCATGCCAAGATGCGGATTGTTTTTATCAAGTTTGGCTAAAACAACCTCTAAATCCGGAATGAGCCACTCGGCAGGATATTCAAAGGCCAGGTTATCAATAGAAATACCTCCATTCAATTGTACCAAATGCTGGGTTTGAACTTTTATATCCGAAAGTGTTGATTGCAGCTCAGTTTGCACTCCAACTAAATGTAACCTAGCCTGTTTTAATGCCAGCCTGGAAATTTCGCCTGTTGCAAATCCTTCGGTAAAAAGCTCCACCTGCTTCTCGGCTTTGTTATGGCGCAATTTTTCAAAGTGAGCTTTTTGGTGAAGAAATACTAGTCGAAAAAATACCGAACGGGCAGTATGTAGTACATAGCGCCTTTCCAAATCAGCCAGTGCTTTCTTCTGCTTGAAATTCAACTGCTGCACGGCCGATTTTGACAGGTAATATCCCGGAAGTCTGATTGTTTGCCTAATTCCAATTTCCCGCTGGTTGCCAATAGCTGCAGGGTTTCCAAATAGGTAATTAAAATTTACTTCGGGGTTATCGGGATAAATGCCCGTACGGGCTTTTGTTTCTTCGGCTT
>DMJL01000016.1 GCA_003451785.1 Bacteroidales bacterium | reverse complement strand
GCCGTGAATGCCTCGTGGCCTGGAGTGTCAAGAAATGTAATGGTTTTTCCCGAATCTAATACTACTGAATAAGCTCCGATATGCTGGGTTATTCCACCTGCCTCACCGGCTATAACATTGGTGCGGCGAATGCGGTCTAATAAAGATGTTTTCCCGTGGTCAACATGGCCCATTACCGTAACAATGGGTGCTCTGTACATGAGATCTCCTTCACTATCTTTCTCCTGCACCACAGGCTCATCATCGAGCTTTACAAACTCCACATCAAACCCAAATTCGCTGGCAACAATGGAAATTGTCTCAGCATCTAAGCGTTGGTTGATTGAAATGAACAATCCCATGCTCATACAGGTAGCAATCACCTGGCTAACATTTATATTCATTAAACTAGCCAGCTCCGATGCAGGGATAAACTCTGTAACCTTCAACAATTTTTCATCAGAAGATACTTGCTCAAGGTCTTTCTCTCTTTTTTTTGAAAGAATGTCGCGTTTTATCCTACGATATTTGGAGCCCTTGGATTTACCACCCACATTGCTTAGTGATGCAAGGGTTTCCCTAATTTGCTTTTGAATATCCTCGTCAGATATTTCAGCTTTGGGTTGATCGTACCTTGGATGCTTGTGCTGGGCTCTGGGTTCTGGCTTATTTGGCTTATCGGCAGGTTTGGCAGGAGTAGCGTCCGGTGTTCCTGCCGGTCTTTCCTTTTTATGAATGCGCTTGCGTTTACGACGCTTGGATTTCGCCGCATCGGCTGGCTCATTTGTTTTCTTTTCCGGCTCCTTTTGTCCCGGCAGCTGCATGCTTCCAAGTATGGTTGGACCGGCAAGTTTAGTCCTTTCAGGCTTAAAAATAAGGTCTGCTTCTTGCGCTGGTACCTCTGCCTGCGCTACTGGCTCTGTTGGGTTTTCCTTTACTGGCTCCACAATGGGCTTTTGCTTGGGAAGAGAAGGGGGTTGCTGATGCAAAACTTTGGGTTCAACCTTTGCTGCTTTTGGGGGATTGAGATCGATTTTTCCTAAAACTTTTAGTTCTTGCTTCTCTTGGGGTGCTGGTTGAACAATAACTTCAGGTGCAGGCGGCATTTGTGGTATGGCGATGGGTTTTGGCTCGTCAATTACTTGCGGAACTACTTTGGGTATTTCAGCTTCAACTTTTGTTTCAACGGGCTTTTCTTCGATGGCCTTAACCTCGGTGTATTGCTTTACTTCCTCTATTTTGCCCACAATTTTTGGTCCGCTAAGCTTAACCTCTTCTCTGGCTGTGCGCAATGGCTCATCAGTTTTGGCTATTGGAGTGCTTGCCGGTTCTTTGGTTTCAATTACCTGAGGCGGAACTGCCTTCTCCTGTGGTTCATGGGTTTTGGCATCGCCTGGAGCAGATCCGCTACGGGGTGCTTGGAATAAAGGTTTGCCCAAAGCGGCCTCTTTGAACTTTTTTTCTTGCAAAAACTCTTTGCATAATAAATCATAGGCATTGTCAGAAATCTTTGCATTAGGGTTGTTCTCAATGGACATACCCTTTTTGGCAAGAAATTCTACAATTGTGTGTGTGCCTATGTTAAATTCACGGGCTACTTTACTTAAACGCTTTACTCCGATTCCTTCGGTCATATTTTGTGTTTGATTTTCAAATATTTTTTGAACGGAAAATCCCGGCAAAAGTATTCATTTTATTCAAATTCCGCCTTTAAAACACGGATTACATCCATAATCGTTTCTTCCTCAAGGTCGGTTCTTTTCACCAAGAATTCAACAGAAAGACTCAATACACTTTTTGCAGTATCGCAACCCACTTTTTTCAATTCATCAATTACCCAAGGCTCGATCTCGTCGGTAAATTCCATTAAATCAACATCCTCTGTTTCAATGTCTGTATCGCGATATACATCTATCTCGTAGCCGGTGAGCAAACCGGCGAGTTTAATGTTGAACCCACCTTTGCCAATTGCCAGAGATACTTGGTCAGGTTTTAGATAAACCTCTGCTCTCATGGTTTTGGCATCGAGTGTTATAGAGTTTACTTTAGCAGGGCTAAGAGCTCTGGTTATGTACAATGTAGTGTTGGTAGTGTAGTTTATAACATCTATATTTTCGTTGCGTAACTCTCTAACAATGCCCTGAATACGCGAACCTTTCATACCTACACAAGCTCCCACAGGGTCAATGCGGTCGTCATACGACTCCACTGCCACTTTTGCCCTTTCGCCCGGTATGCGTACAATCTTTTTAATGGTAATAAGCCCATCAAAAACCTCAGGTACCTCTTGCTCAAAAAGCCTTTCGAGAAATACTGGGGAGGTGCGCGAAAGTGTTATGAGAATATTCTTGTTTTTGTCTATTTCTACTCGGTCAACAACAGCTCTTACTGAATCGCCTTTGCGATAAAAATCCGAAGGAATCTGTTCGGTTTTAGGAAGTATCAGTTCTACTCCATCTTCGTCAAGTACCAGAATCTCTTTTTTCCATACTTGATAGACTTCTGCCGAGATTATGTCGCCTACCTTGTCTTTATACTTCTTATAAACACCGTCTTTCTCTAACTCCAAAATCTTTGAGGCAAGGTTTTGTCGAATAGCCAAGATTTCCCTTCGCCCAAAATCAGACATTCTAACAGGCTCTGATACTTCTTCGCCAATCTCAAAATCGGGTTCAATCTTTATAGCATCAGAATAGGCTATCTCTGCGCTTGGGTCTTCTACTGCATCATCCTCCACCACAATTCGGTTGTGCCATACTTCAAGGTCGCCCTTATCAATATTCACTATGATATCGAAGTTATCCGCAGAACCATACTTTTTCACCAATATGGCGCGAAAAACATCCTGGAGAATAACCATCATCGTCGGACGGTCAATATTCTTAAACTCTTTAAATTCCGAAAAGGATTCTACAAGGTTTATGCTTTCCATTTTTTTATAAAAGATGAAATTATTTTCAAACAGTGTGTTTTAATCAAACGAAACCTTAATTCGGGCTTCTTTAATGTCTTGGTATGGGAAAAAAACAGTGGCATCCTCTCTGGTATCTTCAGACTTCTTTTTTGTTTTTTTTGCTTCGATTTGTACCCATGCCCCTTCTTCTGATGCTT
>DMJL01000175.1:2358-2710 GCA_003451785.1 Bacteroidales bacterium | reverse complement strand
GTAGCCACAGTAAACAAATGCCCTTCGGGAGCTTTGTCGCTACTAAACATTGATGCCAAATAATTGCAGATTATGGCGCAAAATCGGCTCTGTTTTTATGCGATTGGGAATCTCTTTAGACAATGAAAGCACTTAACAAAATAGCATCTGAGTTGGGTGCAACCCCAACAATGCCGGTACTGTTTCTGGGTCATGGCAGCCCAATGAACGCCATAGCAGAAAACGAGTTTGTGGCCGGTTTTAGGAATATGGCTTTGACCATACCCAAGCCCAACGCCATATTATGCGTGTCGGCCCATTGGGAAACGCGTGGTACATTCGTTACGGCCATGGAGCAGCCCCCAACCATTCA
>DMJL01000175.1:2084-2257 GCA_003451785.1 Bacteroidales bacterium | reverse complement strand
ACGGAAGTTGGGCTTGATGAGAAATGGGGACTCGACCATGGTGCTTGGAGTGTTTTAAAGCATCTGTATCCAAAGGCCGATGTGCCCATTATACAAATGAGCTTGGATTATTACCAATCGCCACAATACCATTTTGAGTTGGCAACCGAATTGAAATCGCTACGCAAAAAGGG
>DMJL01000175.1:0-2055 GCA_003451785.1 Bacteroidales bacterium | reverse complement strand
ATGGAGCAGCCCCCAACCATTCACGATTTTGGGGGATTTCCCAAGGCACTCTACGATGTGCAATACCCCGCACCGGGCAGTCCGGCATTAGCAAAAGAAACACAATCGGTTGTAAAAAAAACGGAAGTTGGGCTTGATGAGAAGTGGGGACTCGACCATGGTGCTTGGAGCGTTTTAAAGCATTTGTATCCAAAGGTCGATGTGCCCATTATACAAATGAGCTTGGATTATTACCAATCGCCACAATACCATTTTGAGTTGGCAACCGAATTGAAATCGCTACGCAAAAAGGGTGTGCTAATAGTTGGAAGTGGCAATATGGTGCACAACCTGCGCATGTTGGCATGGGATAAGCTCCACTCCGACAACTTTGGCTTCGACTGGGCTTTAGAAGCCAGCGAAAAAATGAAGAAGTACATCATCCATGGCGATGCTAAGAACTTGGTAAACTACCGATGTCATGGCAAGGCTTTCGAACTTGCTATCCCAACCCCCGAACATTACCTGCCCTTGTTGTATGTTATGGCACTCAAAGACGAAAACGAAGAAGCTGCACTCTTCAACGACAAGGCTGTGGCAGGCTCATTGACAATGACATCCGTGAAAATCGAATAACCCCAAAATGCAAATTCTACATACGCATTCACCAATGAGAACTGCGATTGGCTTCTGGGGGTTGTTTGTAAGGGCTTTTGTTGTTAATTTGAGAAAGTGAGTGTTTTAGAATGCTTTACCATATTTGTATGAATTTGCAATGCAAATTATTATTGTTGAGAGATGCGGCTAGCACTTTCCCTTTTTTTGATTAGCTACGGAATATTGCTAATGTTTTAATTTAATCTATATTTCGGCAATATTATCAATTTTCTGCCATATTATAGTTTTTTAGTATTTTTGTAAACCAATTCTACTAACTATCGCAACAGGTAAATTAGATATTGCACAATTCATGGATTTTTTCAAAGACCACAATAGCTTTGAAACGAAGGATATTGTTATGTTTTATACGCATAATGAGCCGCAAATTACGCCAACTGCAATTAATTGGCGGATTTATTATTTGGTGCAATCTGGCGTTCTGAGAAGGATTGGAAGAGGCAGATTCGTCTTAGGTAAAACAAGAATATTTGTGCCGCAGATAACTTCCGCAATAAAATCTATACACAAAAGACTAATAAAGGAATTTCCCTATTCGAGATTGTGCATTTGGAGCACAGCATCCTTAAATGAGTTTATGATTCATCAGCCGGGAAGATTTTATGTTCTTGTTGAAGTGGATAAGGAATCGGCAGAATCGGTGTTTTATTATTTAAAGGAGCATAAGATTTCTGTGCTAATTGACCCTACCAAGGATGTATTAGAAAAATATTTGTCTGATAAAAAGGATACCTATATCGTAATGCCATTAGTTTCGGAGGCCCCATTGCAAAAATCAGGAAAAATAAACTCGCCAACAATTGAAAAAATTTTGGTAGATATTTTTTGTGATGATTTAATATTTGCAGCACAACAAGGATCTGAAATGAGAACCATTTTTCGAGAAGCCTACAATAAATATACTGTAAATGAAAGTCGTATGATGCGATACGCAGACAGAAGAGGGAAGAAAGATGGTTTTAGTACATACTTAGATGCAATTTCGAATTACCGCCGGAAAATCTGATCTGCTGCTATATCCCCAACATTCATTGGCAGTATTACACTGAATGTCTTTATGCTTAAATCATTAAAAATATGATAGATAAAGAAAAAATTAACTTAGATTGGACTGAAGGTGTTTCAACACAAAATCGAAAAGCCGATAAAATTTTGGTAGAAAAGGTTATTCATGCCCTTTTACTGTTGGAAGGCTTAGCAGTACAAAACTTAAATTTCGTTTTCAAGGGTGGCACAGCACTAATGCTTCATCTTAATACGCCCAAAAGATTATCCATAGACATTGATATTTTAATGCCTTCAAAACCTGAAAAATTGGATGAACAACTTGACGGCATAGCTAAAGAGCAAGGTTTTTTGCGAAAAGAATTGTTGCAACGAAGCTCAAATTCTAAAATC
>DMJL01000221.1:2180-4113 GCA_003451785.1 Bacteroidales bacterium | reverse complement strand
AAGTAATTAATTGTACAAAAAATCGTAAATAAAAAGCCGTAATACCAGCACTAAAGTACCCGTATCCGGCTTATTGGTTTTTATAATTATCTACTGTGCTCTATTTGCAAGAAATTCCTCGTTGAGCCTTGTAAGTACTTCTAATGTAATATCATGTTGCTCGGCCGCATACAGGATTCCACCTCCTTGCGCCATGCCTAAAACATAGTCGAAATTTCCGTCGGCATTGAATCGCACAAGAAATTCGTTTAATGCATCCAAAAGTTGTTGGTTCATTTCTACTTCCTTCTGCATGAGGCGATTGGTGTAGGTCTCATTGAGCTGCACCAATTCCTGCTGCATTTGCATCAAATCTCTCTCACGAGCTTGTGCTGCAGTGCTTGTGATGGCTCCAGTTTGCACTTCGCGTTGAAATCTCTCTACATCAGCCTGAAAACTCCTCTGCCTGCGACCAAGCTCACCTGTTAGTCGGGTGCGCTCTGTTTCAAATTCTGCACGCAATTGAATAGCTAATTCGTAGTCTTGCATGAGCGTTGCAGAATTAATATATGCTATTCTTAAGTTTGCATTCACATCTACTTGGTTAGTATCTGCTCTATTGCTGCCGATAAGACGGCAACTCCCCTGCCCTATTCCGGTAAAATGCAGTGCAAATAGCACAACAAGGGCTACAGAAATAGCTATGTTGAAAATTGTAGTACAATTGCACTTGCCTAATAAACACTTTTTGGCTTCTACTGGGGTGGTGCTTTCGGGTTGGTTTGTGTCTGTTGTCATTGTTTTTTAAGAGAAAAAGCTTCAAATCCATATAGGGAGTTAAAGCGGATGATTGATTAAAAAATTGATTTCAAAAAAATTAATTGCCCATTTCGGAAAGGAAACGAATTCGTATGAGCCGAACTTCTTCTTCTGTGAAGTCGTCTTCTCCAAGCTCTTTGAGTGCATCTAAGTAGGAGTCGGTTTCGGCAGTGTTGAAATAATCAAAAATTTCATCCTGCTTATCAATATCTATTACCTCATTCACATAATATCGAATATCGATTTTGGTTCCCGATGCCACAATGCTTTCCAACTCATGCAAAAGCTCTTCAAAATCAATACCTTTCGCTGTTGCTATATCTTCTAAGGAAACTTTTCTGTCGATATTCTGAATAATATAAACTTTCAGCCCAGATTTGTTTATTACTGAGCGAACTACCATATCCATGGGTCGAACAATCTCGTTTTCTTCCACATATCGAGCAATAAGCTCCACGAAAGGTTTTCCAAATCTATCGGCCTTTCCTGATCCTACTCCCGTAATTTGCTTCATTTCCTCCAACTTAATGGGGTACTGAATAGCCATGTCTTCGAGCGAAGGGTCTTGAAATATAACGAATGGCGGCAAATTGTTTTTGCGGGCAATTTCTTTGCGCAGATCCTTTAACAAAGCAAAGAGTACCTTGTCGGTTGCGCTGGTTTTTTGCCCGCCTCCTGCCAGAACATCGCCTTCGGATGGATTTGTATAATCGTGGTCCTTACTCATTTTAATGGAATAAGGCTTATCGAGGTATTCCTTGCCGGCCTTGGTAACCTTTATGGTGCCATACTCTTCAATTTCTTTTTCGAGTAAGCGCTCCACGAGACTCTGGCGCAAGACAGCATTCCAAAATTTTTCGTCGTTATCGGCACCCTTGCCAAAAACTTCTAAAAGATGGTGCTTGCAATTCTTGATTGTTGTGCTGGATTTTCCCATCAGAACATTTATAACATGCTTAGACTTAAATAGTTGCTTTGTAGCCAATACGGCTTCTATCAGGAGGCAAATATATTCGTTTCCTTCAAACTTTTCTTTGGGTTGAAGACAATTATCACACGACCCACAATTCTTTTCATGGTATATCTCTCCAAAGTAATTCAAAAGGGTTCTTCGCCTACAAATGGACGATTCTGC
>DMJL01000221.1:0-1812 GCA_003451785.1 Bacteroidales bacterium | reverse complement strand
TTATGAAATTTTTCGAGTTTTTGAATATCATCATACGAATAGAAAAGTATGCAGTTGCCTTCTCCCTCATCGCGCCCCGCTCTACCGGTTTCTTGATAGTATGCTTCTAGGCTTTTAGGTATATCATGATGAATCACATATCGCACATCGGGTTTGTCAATTCCCATACCGAAGGCTATGGTAGCCACTATAACATCCACATCTTCTAACAGAAACTTATCCTGGTTGGTGATTCTTGTTACAGAGTCTAATCCGGCATGATAGGGCAAAGCTTTAATATTGTTCACCTTGAGGGTTTCTGCCAGTTCTTCAACCTTTTTGCGGCTAAGGCAGTAAACAATGCCCGATTTTCCCTCCTGCGACTTTACATACCGAATAATATCCTTTACTACATCCTCGCTTTTAGGACGAATTTCGTAATATAGATTGGGCCTATTGAACGACGACAAGAAACATCGTGCATGAACCATATTGAGGTTTTTCATGATGTCTTGTTGCACTTTGGGAGTGGCTGTTGCAGTGAGAGCTATTATGGGGACTTTCTTGTCGAGGGCTTGCATTATGGTGCGCAACTTGCGGTATTCGGGTCGGAAGTCGTGCCCCCATTCTGAAATACAATGGGCCTCATCTATTGCAAAGAATGAAATATTTATTTCCTTCAGAAACTCCACATTCTCCTCCTTTGTGAGCGATTCGGGAGCTACATACAGCAACTTGGTGATGCCATCTGTAAGGTCTTTTTTCACCTGAAGTATTTCTGCCCGTGTAAGCGAAGAGTTTAAGACATGGGCTATGCCATTGTAGGTTGCAAAATGCCTGATTGCATCTACCTGATTTTTCATTAATGCAATGAGCGGCGAAACAATTATGGCTGTCCCTTCGCTTATAAGTGCAGGCAATTGATAGCACATAGACTTGCCGCCCCCTGTGGGCATAATGACAAAGGCATCGCCCCCCGACATCAAATGCCTGATAATCTCTTCCTGTTGTCCTTTAAATGTGTCGTATCCAAAAATTTCTTTTAGCAGATTCCGTAACGACACATCCGCTTTAATTTCCATTGCGTTCAAAATCTATAAATAAAGTCAATGATAGTCTAAGTAAGACTAAGTTAATCTAATTTTGCATGCCCACAACAAAGAGCAATTAATTCTTCTGCTTCGCTGAGAAAAAAAATTCTTGTAGGTTTGTAGAGTAAATTTAATGCTAATTAATGCAGCAGCAAAATATATTGAAAAAAATTAGCCAAAAATCATCATCGGATATTCAACGCATTGCTTTAGAGACCATTGATGCGGAACTAACGGCAGTGGCAAATCTAAAAACATTCGTTAATCACGACTTTTCGCAATGCGTTGATGCCATTTTGCATTGCAAAGGTCGTGTGGTGATTACAGGTATTGGCAAAAGTGCCATCATTGCACAAAAAATTGTTGCCACCCTCAATTCCACTGGCACTCCTGCCATATTCCTCCATGCAGCCGATGCTATCCATGGCGATTTGGGAATTGTGCAAAGCCAAGACATTGTAATTTGTGTGAGCAATAGCGGAAACACTCCCGAAGTGAAAGTATTGCTGCCTATGCTAAAGTCTTTTGGGGCTCTGCTAATTGCTTTAGTAGGTAATGCCGATTCGTATCTAGGTCGCCAAGCCGATTTTGTAATTCGAACCACTGTGGAGCAAGAGGCCTACCCTGAGCATCCTGCGCCAACTTCGAGCACCACTGCACAATTGGTGATGGGCGATGCCTTAGCGATAGCCATACTGCATTGTAGAGGTTTTTCAGTAGCCGACTTTGCCCGATACCACCC
>DMJL01000304.1 GCA_003451785.1 Bacteroidales bacterium | reverse complement strand
GGCTGGATAAAAGAAAAAATGGCTGCATTGCAGCCGGTTTCCATGCGCTTGGAGATGAAGGAGGCAATCAACCAGTGTTTCCTGATAAACGATAGCTACAACAACGATTTCTATTCTCTGGAAATTGCATTAGGGCTTTTGGCTCAGCAATCGGGCTTTGACAGAACGACCCTGATACTTTCGGATATACATCAAACCGGCAAATCGCCCAAACAACTGTATGGCGATGTGGCAAATCTTCTGCACAATACCGGAGTAAGCAGGATAATCGGAATTGGGCAAGATATCTCATCGCAAAAAGGGCTTTTTGATATACCCGGGAGATTTTTTGAGTCAACAGAGGCATTTCTCAAGAATTTTGACCCTTACGATTTTCAAAAGGAAGCTATCCTGCTCAAAGGTTCAAGGGTTTTTGGTTTCGAACGCATAGGCAACAGGCTTCAGCACAAAGATCACCAAACCATTTTGGAGGTGAATCTCGATTCTTTGATACACAACTTGAATGTTTATAAATCGTTTTTGAAACCCGGTGTGGGTGTTATGGCTATGGTGAAAGCATTCTCCTATGGGAGCGGAAGCGTGGATATAGCCCGCATTTTGCAATACCACCAGGTGGATTATCTTGCAGTGGCCTACGCCGACGAAGGCACTGAGCTGCGTCTGGGTGGAATAACTACTCCCATAATGGTAATGAACCCCGAGTTGCACCAATTCGATGTTTTGTTTGAGTACAAATTAGAGCCGGAAATACACAGCATAGGTCTGCTGAAAAGGTTTGCTAATGCAGTTGCGAGTTGTACAACATTTAGTAAGCAGCAGCCTGCACTAATTCATTTGGAATTTGACACAGGGATGCACCGTTTGGGAATATTGCCATCAGAAATAGCCGAAGTAGCCGAAATACTCAACGGCAATCTTAATATGAAGGTTGCTTCAGTGTTTTCCCACTTTGCTGCAAGCGACGATGACTTGCAAGATGCATTCACCAAGCAGCAAATAGCCCTATTTGTGGAAATGAAGAACAACCTGCACTGCAAAATTGGCTACAATTTTCTTTGCCATCTTAGCAATTCTGCAGCGATAAGTCGTTTCCCTGAAGCGCAATTCAACATGGTGCGTTTGGGTATCGGGCTATATGGCATTTCGCCCGACCCAGTTCTTTCCCAACTTCTTCAACCCGTAAGCACTTTTAAATCTGTTGTTTCTCAGGTGAAAAACATAGCTGCCGGTCAGAGTATTGGATACAACCGTGCAGCCATAGCAAATAGGGATGCCCAAATAGCTATTGTGCCGGTTGGATATGCCGATGGTTTAAACCGCAGGCTCAGCAACGGTGTTGGCTATTTATTGGTGAATGGGCAGAAGGCTCCCATTGTCGGAATTATTAGTATGGATATGTGTGCGGTAGATGTAACCGACATCAATGTGAAGGAAGGCGATGATGTGGTTATCTTTGGCAAGGACTTGCCGGTTGCCCAAATTGCCCAAAGCCTTCAAACCATTCCTTATGAAGTGCTTACATCGGTTTCGCAAAGAGTAAAACGGGTGTATTTTCAAGAATAAAGCACGCAGCAGAAAAGATTGCTGAAATTTTTTGCTGTTAGACTTGCAACCAGTTTCTTAAAATGTGTTTGCCATCAGGGGTCATGATGCTTTCGGGGTGAAATTGCATTCCGTGCAAACAATACTTCTTGTGCTGCAAAGCCATGATGTTTCCCGCGGGATCAGTTGCAGTAACTTCCAATTCAAGGGGAAAACTTTCCCTATCGGGCACCCATGAGTGATACCTGCCGGTTGCAATTGTACTTGGCAAACCCCGAAACAACAGTGCATCTGTGCGAACAATATGTACAGGGATAGAAACACCATGCAGAACTTTATCGAGGTTCTTCAATTGACCCCCCAAAGCACGCGCTATCGCCTGGTGACCAAGACAAACTCCCAAAATGCTTTTTTCGGGAGCCCAACGCAAAATGGTTTCTATAGTGATACCTGCATCTTCAGGAAGTCCCGGCCCTGGAGATACAACAATCTTGTCGAACCTTTGCAACGCATCAACGGTAATATGGTCATTGCGCTTTACCTCCAGATTACAAGCGTTGTCCAAAAGACTTTCAAGGATATGATACAAGTTGTATGTAAACGAATCGTAATTATCGAGTATAAGGATGTTCATCGGCGGCAATGCAATTCATAAAGAACTACGCGAAAATTTTATACAAATGTATGATTTATCATCCACCATAAGATAAGGCTATTGTATGATGATTGAAGCTATGATGGGGCTAATCTGCACAACATAAGTGAATGAAAAACATATTAACTTCGAACACTATTGCAAGCATCCATCGAATTGAAATTACCCAAATATCCTTTAGCTTCAGGTGATAAACTGCTAACTTCTGAATTCATAAGTGAAGGCCCAAAAGGACTAATCCACAAAATGGTTCGTTATCAGCATACAAACATCAAAGGCGTTTATAACTTAGCTTTTGGGGACAAAACCACACATCAGGAGAAATTGACGATACAGTTATTTCAAACAACCGCGATAGCATAAAAGTTTTGACAACCGTAGTTGCAACAGTTTGCGCTTTCACAGATAAATATCCTGACGCTTGGATTTACGCAACGGGAAGCACAAAAGCACGGACCAGGCTTTATAGAATGGGTATTGCCAAATTCATCTCAGAAGTAGAGGCAGACTTTGAAGTATTGGGAGAAAGAAATGATGACTGGGAACCGTTTGTGTCGGATGTTGACTATGAAGGTTTCTTGGTTAGGAGAAGAAAGGAATCATTCTTACCTTTGACTATAACAATTTGGTTTAAGATGAAAATCACAAAAGAACTAAAAAAACGAAAAACGCCAATTGTTAAAATTGACAAGTCGTTGAATAAATACGACAGCATCGTTTTGTTTCCTGACAAACAGGAAAAAGCTAACGAAATGTTGAGAAGAGTTGGTCTTCCGAAGCAATGGACTAATGAAAGGATCCACAACTAAAGTTGGTTTGGCGGGAGTTGCCAATAGGTGCTTTAATTTACCATTTACTACAACCAATTAAATTTCAACAGAATTTTAAGAGTTAACTTCATCAGGCTCCAAAAAGGTCTGGCGTTTTGGTTTTGTCATTGATTGATACATGCCATTCGACCATCGCAAGTAACATTGTAATTAGCTTAGCTACCTTTGGACGGTTACATCGAAATACAAGCCATTTAAATTACAGCTTTTATTTTTGAGTTAATTTTTCTCGCAAAAACTTCACTCTATCCTTTATAAACGCTTTATAGTCTTCACCATGAAAAACATCGCTCTTGTCGTTGTTGCAGAAATAGCAGCACAATTTGCAGTTTTCTGGCGAGTATTTTTTGGTTGGGTCCAATCGGTCAATCTCCAACCACACGCCTCGGCTTCTCCCGCGTGTGGATTTTCCATCTTGGGGAAAGCGTCTAGATTTCAAAACTCCGGTAATTACTATTTCTTGGCAATCTTCCTCCTTTAATCCACAGAAATAACAAACCTTTTCTTGATTATGATACCATTCCTTAAATGCATTTAAGTCTGCAAAATCATTTAGTCCCAATATTTCTCTTCTTCTAAAATCATTCCCTAACTTTTCCTCTGGTTTTTTGTTGTATTCAAATGCCCCATTGTCGTTTTTGAAAGGTTTTTTCATTGTGTGTGCATTTTTGATGTGTAAAATTTAAGTTGGCTCTGCTACTGGATACATCTTTGGCAATTTCATTTATAAGAAGGGCTATGTTAATTCATCAATAGATTTATTGTTTTATCGTGCTATTGGCATAAATAAACTTTCTTTATTTGACCCTATGATTTTTCAAAATCCTTCCATTACATTCCAAATGTTATTTTCCACAGCATTTTTTGTACTTCATTCCACTTCCGCAATTGCATGGGTCATTTCTTCCTTGTTTTTTGTCTGCATCAAATGTCTGATTCCTCAAATCTGGCAAGAAACGAACCAAGGGCATAGGATTTTCATCGGTTCCAATAGGTAGGTGCTTCTTATTGTCAGGGATAGCATTCAAGTCAATTATGCCGCCAACTCTGTAACTAACATTAATTTTTCCTCTGATTCCAAGCAACGCAGCTTGGTCAAGTTTGTCTTTGTCAAATACCACGACCGGGCATTTCATGCAAAAATGGCTTCCGGCAATGTTTGTCATTAAATCAGCTTCATCTATGCTTGATTCAACCAACAATAATATCGAAACGCTTTGTGGAATTAAATCAGAACCACATTCAGGGCAAATAGTCAACTCGTATTCGTCGCTAAAATACCTGCGTCTTGGTTTTTTTAAATCAATGGTAAAGAACTTGTTTGCCATAGTCCAGCTTAAGATTAATTTTTATCCGTAAGTAATTTTAAGGTTTAAGGGCGGATGGAACTCCATGTTTACTATTTTCAATGGTGTTTGTGTTTATTCACAAACATATTCGTTTCATTTAAGTAATCATTTTCGTATCTCGGTGGAACGGATGTATCAAATTACATGCGGCTAAGTTATAATATTGACAGCATTTTCTTTAAAAAGTTTGAACAACTCATATGCTTGTTCTGATGCCAGAATGTTAAGCAACCACATCTTAATGGTTGTTTTAGTTCCGGTCAGCTTTTTTGCATACGCGTACCAATTCAGATAGTTTTGCAGATATTTGGAACTAACACCGTTAAATTGAGTCAAAAAAACTCTTAGCTGCGAATGGGTGTTGTTTACATGCTGTAGATGAATATTCTTGTCGTTTTTATTCACATGCTCTTTTCCTAATACTGACCTGTGCTTTAAAGTAGGGTTTTCTCTTGCAAATAGTCTGTAAGATGGGTGCTTGTCCGTTATCAAGGTTGTGCAGTCAGATAATTTTCCATCTAGGGCTTTTGTTATTTCATCAGCACTTAACCGCTTTGATTCTACAGCCTTAAAGTATTTCTCCCCATTTCTTTCAACAGCGGTTACTATTTGAACCACTGTTGGCTTTTGGGAATCATCATTTCGTTTGAAATCACTACCTCTCTTTCTAGGCTTCCGGTCAAGGTTTCTTGACCCCTTTTTGCTCAGTGGTAATTCTAATTCATCGCACTCAACTATATTCGACATGGATTGCGGCGTAAAACCAGATAATGAGCTTAATACTTTATGACGCCAATCAAACGAAGTTTGTATGCTGATTTCTAACTCTTTTGCAATTTTCTTTATAGACATACCTTGCTCCATGCAACGCAAATAACCCTGCCATTTATGTTTGAGTTTTATGTCCCAAAGTGGAGTGCCTGTAGTTTCGCTGAACCACTTAGAACAACACCGGCATTTATACATTTGAACACCATGTTGCTTGCCCCTTTTGTGGACAAGGGAACTGGAACAGTGAGGACAGTCTTTTCTTATGCTACGCTTTTCTCGTTCTCGAGTTGCATTTTTCAAAACCTGACCACGGGTCTCATAGTCTTGTAATAACCCTGGTTTAACCCCCTATTTTT
>DMJL01000270.1:961-5549 GCA_003451785.1 Bacteroidales bacterium | reverse complement strand
ATGTTTGGTGCTAATTTCTACGGAATGCTCGATTTTGAAAATCCGAGGGTAAGTGTAACTGGAATAAACAATTTTGGCATCCCAGTTAGTATAAGTGCTAGTCAGTTTTTTTTCACAAAAGATGCAACCAGAATAGACTTAACCGGATTGCCAAATCCTTGGAATATTGGAAGAGCAACACAACAGCAAGTTGGAACTCGGGCTACTTTTCATCTTAATAGAAACAATTCCAATATTTCTCAGGCTTTAGCACTTCGGCCTTCTTCTTTAACGGGGGCATTTAATATTTCTGCGAGTGCGCTCCACGAAAAAGGATTTTTGCTCGGTGATAGTCGTTTCGAAATCCAGCTCGATGCTGAATTGCCCCTACATCTGCGGAGCAACGGGTTTAGATTAATAGATACCCTTTCTATGGGTGCAATAAATCCCATTGACCAGTTGCAAGAACTCGAATTGATAATTTCAGTGGCTAATGAAATACCGCTTCAAGCTCGCTTGCAGGTGGTCTTTTTAGATAATTTAATGCAAAATCCCATGACACTTTTCCCCGCAGTTGCCGATAAACTTATCCTTCCTCCGGCCACGGTGGATGCAACTGGAAGGGTAACAGGGGCAGGCATTCAACAATTTGAAATATCCCTTAGCAACGAGCAAATTCAAGCATTGTACAGAAGTCGCTTTGCTATCCTAACGGTTAATTTTATTACATCCGGCCAAGGCAACATCCCCATCAGAATTCTTAATACACAAGAAGTCTCCTTCAAAGCTGGTGTTAGAGCTACTGTGAGAAACACTATTTCGTTAAATCGTTAATCTGCAAGCCATGAAACCAAAAATAATCCATACCTATATTGCTACAGTCCTGATTCTGTTTTCTTGTTTACAGGCTTTTGGTCAACAAAATCAATCCATGTTTTGGCTTAATGGTATTCCGCAATCAAGCCGTGCCAATCCTTCGTTTATGCCCAAACTTGGCTTTTACATAGGAATGCCCGGTACTTCCAGTTTGGGTGTGCGCCTTGGGCACAATGGGTTTGCGTTAGGAGATCTGATTGTTAAAGATCAGATTGGCAGATTAACTTGGGATGTTGACAATTTTCTCACTACTCTTAATCCAGTTAACAACCTTAACTTGAACCTTTCACTGGAATTGTTGTCCTTTGGATTTAGAGCAGGTAGATCGTTTTGGACATTTGATGTTACAGAAAAAGTTACCACACAGGTCGATTATACCCGAGACCTAATGTTGCTTTTTTTTCGAGGTAACAACCAGTTTGTAACGGAAAACCGTGCAACCGACCTCTCAGGCACCGGTTTAGGCTTCACCCATGCACGGGAAATTGCCATCGGATATGCAAGAAACTTCTCCGATCGCCTTTCTATCGGCATAAGGGCAAAATTAGCTCAGGGTCTTTCCAATGTAAGTTTTGAGCGAAGCAATATTTCGTTGATAACCGATCCCACTGATTTTAGCTTATTGCTAAATGCAGATATTCTAGCCAATGTTTCGCTCCCTTCTCGGTTAGGTCCACTTAATAATACCAATAATAATTCTGATT
The DNA here is from genome assembly GCA_003451785.1 of Bacteroidales bacterium. GTDB lineage: Bacteria > Bacteroidota > Bacteroidia > Bacteroidales > UBA7960 > UBA7960. The sequence continues at coordinate 3,990 of DMJL01000270.1, read as the reverse complement.
TTGAATTTGACCCTGCCAACTACCTCTCAAATTTTCAAAATTTAGGGGGTGCCTTAGATCTGGGCGTGCAATTTAAACCCACCGACAACATCATTATTGGGCTGGCTTTAAACAACATTGGCTTTATAAGTTGGAAATCGGGGGTGGAAAATTTTACCATCCAAGGAGAGTTTGAGTTCGAAGGCTTAGATTTAGTAACTCCTTCTAATGGCGGAGCGAGCGGTGCCGACCCATTCGAGCAACTTCTTGATTCCTTAGAAAACGAATTTGCCATTGAAGAGACGCAATTGGCATATAGGCAAACATTGCCAATGTGGGCACATTTGTCGTTTGCGTATGACCTTCATCCGCGTCATCGCCTTGGTTTAGTTGCAGTTACTGAGTTTGTTGGGCCATCTGTTAGGCCTTCTTTCACCTTCTCCTACAACTTCAAACTCATGCAGGCTATGGGATTATCTTTGTCTTACTCTTATGCTGAGGAGAGTTTTTCAAATCTGGGCGGTGGGTTCTTTTTAAATATGGGGCCTTTGCAACTTTATCTGGTAGCAAACAACTGGTTGGGGGCCATGCGCCCGCAAACGCTCAAGAGTACACATTTGAATTTTGGAATCAACTGGGTGTTTGGCTATAGAGCAAAGAGCGACGATGGTCATAATATAGTTTCATGGTAGTTGACAATTTTCTTGCATGAGTTTTAAATAATAATATTTTTGCAAGATATAATCAACTCTTATGGAAATACAATTCTTTGGCGAAAATGTTATTCCCGGTAATATTGGGCGCATTGCTATTGTAATAGCCTTTCTCACATCCGTAATCTCGGCAATTTTATTTTTCGTTTCAGCCAATAAGTGTGAGCCTCTGTATCGCAAATGGCTAATTGGAGGTCGATGGTCATTCTATGTACATAGTGCAGGAATTTTAGTTGCTTCAGGTCTTTTGCTTTACATATTGCTCATGCGTTTTTATGAGTATAAATATGTGTGGGTCAATACAGAGAATAATTTAGAATTGGGTTATAGGATTGCCGCTTTCTGGGCTGGGCAAGAAGGCAGTTGGTTATTTTGGATATTATGCCAAGTAGTAATAGGCTTGATTCTTATTAGGAACGCAAAATCGTGGGAAGCACCCGTTATGGCAATCGTTGCCTTTTCACAGGCAATAATGTCTTCCATGCTGTTGGGGTGGAATGTTTTTGGTACTACTATCGGTATGGACCCCTTTATTTTGATGCGGCAAGATCCATCGTTTGCAGCAGAAGAGCTATTCCAAAACCCACATTATGTTTCTTTTATCATTGATGGAAATGGGCTGAATCCCTTGTTGCGAAACTTTTGGATGCTATCGCACCCGCCAGTGCTTTTTGTAGGGTTTGCGGCAATGCTTGTGCCTTTTTCATACGCAGTAGCTTCGTTGTGGAAGCGCAGGTATCATGAGTGGATCAAACCAGCACTTCCTTGGACAATTATGGGCATTATTTTTCTGGGTGCAGGGTTGATGCTTGGCGGTGTTTGGGCTTACGAAGCTCTCACATTTGGTGGATTTTGGGCTTGGGATCCGGTGGAAAATGCATCATTGGTTCCTTGGCTGGTGCTTATTGCAGCATTGCATGTAAAATTGGTTTCTTTAAGACTCAAAAACACCTATTTCCTTTCTTACCTGTTTACCATATTGTCTTTTGTTTTGGTGGTCTATTCTACCTTCATGACTCGTAGCGGTGTTCTGGCCGATACATCAGTGCATTCATTTGGCGATGATGGGCTGGGTGGACATATTGCAATCTACATTGGCATCTTTTTGTTAATGGGCATTGCACTACTGGCTTGGAGATTTCCCCAACTTCCCAAAAAACAGACAGAAGAAGTGTTTTCAAGGGAGTTTTGGCTGATTATTGGAGCATTGGTGTTAGTGCTATCATCATTCCAAATAATTGCTACTACCTCTGTACCCGTTTACAACTCCCTGTTTGGACTAAACATTGCTCCTCCGGTTGATGTTGTTGCTTTCTACAACGCTTGGCAGTTGCCGTTTGGGGTTGCTATTGCCCTGCTAATAGCCGTTACACATTTTATTAAATGGGGAAAAAACGATAAAAAGAAGTTTTTAGGCTCTGTAAGTTTTTCAGCAATACTAGCCATATTGAGCACAGTGTTAGTTTTTGTCTTTCATCGAATAACTGTGCCGGGGCATCTGTTGTTAGTATTTGCCTCCTTTTTTGCACTATTTAGTTCGCTCGATCTTATTTTGCGATTCCACCGGCAGTTCGCTTCTACTGGTACGGTAATTACCCACATGGGGGTGGCATTGTTGCTGCTTGCAGTTGTACTCACTTTTGGAAAAAAAGAAGTAATTTCTAAGAACACATCTGGATTTGATCTTGGCGGTGGGTTTCCTGCCAACGAAAACCTGCTGCTTATGAAGGATGAGATATTGCCCATGGGCGAATTCTATGTGTCTTATCGTGGAATGGAAGAAGTGGGCGTTAGGAAAGTTTATCAAATAGATTTCTTAAGAAAAAACCCACAAGGCGAATTTTATAAAGTGTTCAGCTCTTTTCCTGCCGTGCAACTAAACGAGCGGATGGGCAATGTGTTTGAGCCTTATGTGAATGCGTCAGTTTATCGCGATATTTTCTCTTATCTCACCTTTGCTCAACTTCCTGTAGAAGGCGAATTGCCTCCCGAAGAAACATCGTTGGGTACAATGGAAATTACTGTAGGCGATTCTGTAGCGTGTCAGCACCGTACAGTTATTTTTAGACGACTTGAGTCGCCAACAGGAGTAACAGACACCCAGAATTTTATCATCATCGGACACTTTGATCTTGTTACTCCCCAAGCCGGCACAGTAAGTTTTACAACACGATTGGAAATGCAAAACGGCCAAATGGTGATGCACAATACCACTTTGCCCGATTTAGATCTTAGATTTAGATTTGCTGGGCTCAGCCATACGCCTAATACCGTGATGCTCGATATGGTGCAGATAAACCCCGACTTTGTGATTATGAAAACTACTGTGTTTCCTTT
>DMJL01000270.1:0-565 GCA_003451785.1 Bacteroidales bacterium | reverse complement strand
TGAAAAGAAGCAAGGCTAGCCCAATCCAAGCGGAAGAAACAAGTGCGTAATGTTTTCAGAAACAAAGAAATCTAATTAATTCAAAAGACCATCTTTTATGGGCAACTACAAGCAACTCCTTAGGAATGTAAGAACCTTTATTTTTGATGTGGACGGGGTGATGACCGATGGTTCGGTTTTGGTTATGCCCGAAGGTGAGATGCTCCGAACAATGAATGTTAAAGATGGCTATGCTTTGCAACTTGCTGTAAAAAAAGGTTACAACATTGCGATTATTTCGGGGGGCAATTGTAAATCCATCAGGCATAGGTTTACCATGTTGGGTATTAATGAAATATACTTGGGGGTGTCGCACAAATTGGAAGTTTTTAAGAACTACCTCGAAAAAACAGGTATATCGGCCGATACCATATTGTATATGGGCGACGATCTGCCCGATTATCCGGTGATGCAAAAGGTAGGCGTGCCATCATGCCCTGCGGATGCAGCAGAAGAAATTAAGAGTATCTCCAAGTATATCTCCATTCATAAGGGCGGTGATGGTTGCGTGCGCGATGTAATTGAG
>DMJL01000211.1 GCA_003451785.1 Bacteroidales bacterium | reverse complement strand
GATGTATATTTTTAATGCCTAAATGGCTATTAAGAAAATGGACTCTAACCTATTTTACTACGCTTTCGTGCTTCTTGATTTATCGATTTTACCTACAACTTTAAGGTGCTTAACTATTCAAAAGCTCCTTGTAGATATCTTTCACTTTTTTCCCTGCATGATCCCATTTCAAGTTTTCTACTTCGGCTTTTCCGAATTTTTTAAACATTTCAGGCAATGCCTCGTAGTGCAGGAGTCCGTTTATGGCATCGGCCATGGCATCAATATCCCAAAAATCAACTTTAACGGCATATTGCAATACTTCGGCCACTCCTGATTGCTTGGAAATGATAACCGGCACTTTGGATTGCATTGCCTCTAAGGGCGAAATACCAAAAGGCTCAGAAACCGACGGCATTACATACACATCGCTCATTCCAAACATTCTATCCACATCATCACCTTTGAGAAATCCTGTGAAATGGAATCTATGAGAAATACCAAGTCTGGCAACGCGCCTAATCATTTTTCGCAACATATCGCCACTCCCTGCCATCACAAATCTAACTCCCGGATTGGTTTTCAATACTTTATTGGCAGCCTCTACAAAATATTCCGGGCCTTTCTGAAATGTAATTCTACCCAGAAAGGTTACGATTTTTTCATCAAAATTTTTATCAAACCGTTGATAGCTGCTTGCTTCGGATGGTTCTACCCCGTTGTGTACCGTAACAACCTTTTCGGGATTTATCCCATACCTGCTAATTACAATATTTCTGGTAAGGTTGCTAACAGCCACTACCCTATCGGCAGCTTCCATTCCTGCTTTCTCGATTTCAAACACCTGAGTGTTTATATTTTCGCCCGACCTGTCGAATTCTGTTGCATGCATGTGCACTACAAGGGGCTTGCCGCTGATGCGAGCCGCTTCTATCCCGGCCATATAAGTAAGCCAATCGTGGGCGTGTATAATGTCGAATGTATTTTGTCGTGCCACCTCTGCGCCTACCAATGCATAACGCCTTACTTCCTCCATGAGGTTCTTGCCGTAGCCTCCCGAAAATTGAAACTTTTGGGTGCTTAGTCTTATGTTTTCTACTTTTATTCCCTTGTCAATCTTTTGGGTAATTCTGTAAAACTCCTCATCGTCGGCATAAGGCACAAGGGTAGAATCAATGGTAATGTAGCTCATGCGGGAAAGCAGCTCTGAATACCTTGTATCGGCAGTATTGATTTCAACATCAGAAGCATTTATTAGGCCAATTTTGTTTGTATCCTCATCCCCATAAGCTCGAGGTACTACAAAAAGTAAATCAATATCATGATTTAGTAGGGCTTTTGTAAGCCCATAGCAGGCTGTCCCCAATCCTCCCGAGATATGCGGAGGAAATTCCCATCCAAACATTAACACCCTCATAATCTTATCTTGTATTATTGATGTTGCTAAATGCACTTTTAAAATCGGTTGTTCAAACTTTGTTCTAAAAGAGTTATTTTCTTAAATCATACTTCGCGCCTTTGTAAAAAACTAAAAACCATAATCAAGTATTACCCTTTGCCTAAAATTGTGCATTTAATATACAATCATTCTTTGCACAACTAATAGAACATCAATCGCTTTGACTACTAAGTGTGTCAATCAGATATTTTATACGAAGCAACTCGGCTACACTTGCTGCAAACGACACCGCCCCATTTCCTTGATGTGGGGGATCGCCTTCATAGATTTCGCAAATTGTACCCACACCCTCCTCGCGCAACGATTCTTCGAAGCCATGATAATGGCTAATGATGCCCTCCAAACCAAAAGCTCCATATATCTTCAGATATGCATCGGCATAATGACCAGAAAGCCAAGGCCATACAGTACCCTGATGTAGGGATAGGTTGCGCTCGTGCTCATTCCCTGCATACCGGCCTTTGTACTGGTGATCGTTTGGCGAAAGAGACCTAAGCCCACGGGGTGTAAGCAGTTCGCGCGTAACCTTGTCTAAGACCAACTTTTGATGGTTCTCCGCAAGTGGCGAATAGGGCAAGGAAGCCGCCAAAATCTGATTGGGGCGCACCTGCGCATTGGATTGGTTTGCAGCAACAAAATCAAATAGACATTTTTTGTCCTCGTTCCAAAAAACTTCGGCAAAGCCATTTCTGATATTCTCAGCAACCGGCAACCAAGTTTCTACAAAATTGGAATCTGTAGATTGTGCCAATTCTATGGCAAATAGAACGGCATTATACCAAAGAGCATTCACTTCTACCACAAGCCCATATCTGGGGGTTGCGCATCGGTTATTGATGCGTGCATTCATCCAAGTAATGTCGGGGTAGGATTCAGAAATATACAGCATTCCATTGGGTTGCATGTGAATTCCTTTTACGGCACTATCCCTATATCCTTGGATTATAGTTTTTAGCACTGTACCATATTGACTCCAGACATTTAAAGGGCTTTCTCCGGCCTTTATAAGATTTTGCAAAGCCCAGAAAAACCAGAGCGAAGTATCGGCTGTAGTCCTATTTCCATCATTACTATCGGGTAATTCAACAAAGCATGGACCCTTCATTTCGTTTACCATGTTTTGGATTATGACCTTGCAGTCTTCAATCAAGCTATTTTGATACATCAGCCCCGGAAGTGCTATGAAGGAAAATCGCGCTTGACGGCTATACCACGGATAACCAGCAATCAACTCAGTGTGTTCGTTTTGTTTTACAACAAATTGTTGAGCAGAATTAAGCAAGCAGTTTTCAAATGAATTTCGGGGTATGCGACTTTTAACTTCACTATTAAAAATACGCACTATAGTAGATGGAACTACCTTGGATGTGGAAGCGGAAAAAACAACACTTTCTCCCTTGGCTATATCAAACTCAAAATATCCGGGAGTGAACAGATCTTCGTGGTAATCGTAACCCCTATCTCGCTCCTTGAAGTACTCAAAATTGAGGTACCAATCCGGTATGGGAATGTACTCAGCACCTTCTTTGGAAAGTTGCATATTGAGGTCGGTGAAATTTTCATAAAGTCGGAACGACACACCGCCTGGAATTTCGTTGTAGTATGCGTTGATATGCAAGTTTTGTTTGCTAAGTTCATGCAATTGCCTGAATGCTAAGTAGGGTCTGATTCGCAATCGTGTGGGAGACTTGGCCTGTACCAAAGTGTAGCGAATCATAATCATTTCTTTGTGCGACACAAAAAGAGTTTCCTTGGTGAGTACTACCCCACCCACCGAGTAGGTAACCATGGGGATAAGATCGGCATTGAAATCCATTACATATTTATGTCCCTTGGGGTTGTAAGTGCCCGGAAAACGGTTTACGCCTATATTAAACTCAGCATTACGCTGTATAACTGTTTCATCTACTTTGGATAGCAATACAAAGGGAAGGTTGCTAAGCCCCGGTTGTTGGCAAATCAATAGTCCGTGGTATTTTCTGGTATTGCACCCAAGAATGGTGCTACATGTGAATGCCCCGGCCCTATTGGAGCGCACCATTTCTTTGGTAAGCGAATACTCAAGATTTACCAACTGCTCTTTATCAAAATTAATATAGCCCATTTTTTTAGTATTGATAATGCTTTCTTACTCTGACAACTTAGTTGCATCGAAGCAAATATAATAATATTGATGCAGTGTTCATAATATGAGATCAGATTATTTGAAATATTTGGTTAATTTTTAAAGTCCTGTTTAAAAATATTGTGGGTATAATTTAAAGTCATCGTAGCGGAATAGTTGTGAAGACTATATGGCAAAATTTACAATTTTGCCTTTTAAAAAATCCTTCCTTTCGGGCAGGATGACAAAATGCCGATCGAGGATTGTCATGCTTAATGCAGTGCCTACACTTTGTAATTCGACAATCGTATTAGTGAGCTTGCCAAACTACTCACTATGAAACTATTTGAAGTGTCGAAGTGAAGCAGATCATTGTTTTTTGCAGTCCATAGCCTGTACAAAGACCGACATAAGGTTTAATCGAAAATAGATTTCATTTAAACAAAAAGACCTACCAAAGCAAATATAAGTGAAATATCTTTCATGTTTTATTTAATTGGAAGCATAAATCTTGTGTTGGAGTATATAATTCCTTTATCCAAAAGCAAAAACGAGCTGCCAAGTTTCCTTGTGCAGCTCGTTTTTTTGTAATACTTGATATCATCAAGGGGTTGGAATTTCTCTGAAATCAATTTGCGAGCCCATTAGGCTGTGTGGAATCATATATGCAATAAGCATAACAATTGTAGCAACCAGCACCCACCATCGCTCGTTGGGATTTTTATAAACCCGCACGAGAGCAATCAACCAAAAAATAAACATTACCGCAGTTTTGTTG
>DMJL01000300.1:2350-7159 GCA_003451785.1 Bacteroidales bacterium | reverse complement strand
TCAAACTCGTAGTTGTCAACATTTTGACTTGCAAACGACAACTCTGCCCCAAACAGCACCACCAACCAACTTATCTGAAGCCACACAAGCAGCAGGGGCAGGGCAGCGAAACTTCCGTATAGAGCATTGTAGTTAGAAACGCCAATCTGGAAATAGATATAGGCCCATTGCACAACTTGAAATAGCGTGCCTGCAACAATTCCGGCAAATAATGCTGATGTGAATCTTACATTGGTGTTTGGGAATGCCATATACACAATGGTGAGCATTATCCATATAAGACCGTAGGGAATCAGATTTACAAGAAATAGCAGGGTTGGGCTCCAAAGTCCGAAAAGCTCAAATTGATGGCTTAAAATATGTACTTGGGTGTTGAGAAAAACTGTTGCTGCGCTGGAAAGGATTAAAAAAATGGGTGCTACGAACATTATAGCAAAATAGTCGCTAAACATACGAGTCCAATGGCGAGGTTTTTTCACCTGCCAAATCTCGTTGAATGCTTCTTCTATGTTGCGCATCACCATAAACACTGTAAAAAGCAACACCAAAAGTCCCAAACCGGCTATCATTCCACCGCTTGCTCGTTGCAATACCCCTTGCGATAGGCTCAGTACCCAACTTAATACTTCCTCATGACCAGAAAGAGCCATGGCCAATTGTCGTTCGAGATACATCTCCAGACCAAAGCCTTTGGCTATACCAAAGCCCAAACCTACCACAGGCACAAGGCTAAGCAGCGTAAAAAAGGTAAGTGCCGATGCGCGCAATGCAACCTTGCCCTCAGATACACCCCTTATGGCGATAAGAAACGCCCTAAGAATTTTAAAAAACCAAATCTTATTGCGCGGCATTTCTTTGAGCGACATTTGCCAAATGCCTTTTTCAAGGAAATTCAACAAACTTTGTAATCTTTCCATTAGGGTTTTTAATCTCTGAACCATGGGTTGCTAAGGTTGAATTTGCTAATTTTCAAAAGGCTAAGTATTTCCCGTGTCAAAATTACGAATTTATGGCAATGCAATTTTTCCTATTGCAGCCATCATCCAAATACCTAAAAACCAAAGATGCGCTCCCATAGGGCAGCGCATCTTTTAAATAGGTAATCAATGTTGGTCAAGTTAGTTTACACTAAATGTTGCCGGTGAGAGTCCGGAATTTATTGTAATTGTACTCACCTTCATATCTATGGCCTGTGGTCCTAATTGCTGTTTAATTGTGTGCGGAAATTTAACGCCTTGTACTTCCTTGTAATCGCCAAATAGAGTTATGATGCTCATCTGACCCATGGGTGTTTCTTGGGTAATTTGTGTTTTGAGTCTCAGCCCCGTTTCGATACAAAAGAACTCATTCCTTACTCTTCCCGTAGCACTAGTAATCCTCACATTGTAAGCATCCTTGCCGTCAACGGGTTCAATACCGGCAAGCTCTAAAGTGAATCCCAATGCAGCCAATTGCAGTTCAGGGAAAAGCACCGCCTGCATTTTTAGGTCTTCTAAGTCTGCACCCGAAAGTTCACGAGTTTGTCCCATGGCTGTTACTTTGCCTTTGGTTCCGTCAAAAACTTGTCTTTGCAGTACATTGCCGCCCATGCTCATGGTTGAAAGCATCTTGTTGGGTGCCATATGTTTGGTAATGGCGTCTATTGTCATACCCTGTATAGATGCGGCCATGTTTATGGTTACATCTTGAACCTTGTGTAGGTTTGCTTCACCGCCAACTGCTATCAAATAGTTGTTTATAACATCTTGAGCTGTAATGGTTCCGGCAGCTTCGCGTGGAGCCTCTACAGGTCTTCCGAAAGCGTCGAAAAGCTCAACCTTGCCAGTAGCACTAAACCTTTTTAATGTGGGAACCACCTCATCGCGGTTGCCTGCCACTACGATGATGGCGTTTTCTGGTTTCAGATATTTGGCTGCCATGGCTTGCACATCGGCAGGTGTTACCCTGCTAAGGTTTTCCAAATAATTTGCAAAGTAGTCTTCGGGCAGGTTGTATCTTTTGATATTGAGCGCAAAACCGGCTATAGTTCTTGGATTCTCTAAAGAGCGAGCAAAGCTTCCGCTCATGAAGTTTTTCACCAACTGTAGAGTTTCCTCATCCACAGGCTCGTTTATGAGGCTTTGCATCTCGTATAAAATCTCCGTAATGGTGCTGTCGGTAACGCTGTTGCGCACTTCGGTGCTTGCGGTGAATCTTCCCACCAAAGGATCGGCCGAAAAACTTGAGCGGGCTCCGTAAGTCCAGCCTTTGTCTTCGCGTAGATTTTGCATAAGTCTGCCTGAAAATACTCCGCCACCAAGGATGTTATTCAGCACCGATGTTTTAATTGCATCGGGGTTGCCGGGTGTGAAAACTATAGGGTAGGTAATATTCACAACAGACTGTATGGCTCCTGTGCGGTTGGCAAAGGCTACCCTATTGCCAGCCGGGGGCTGGGGAGTTGGAAAGTTAAATTCGGGGACTTCCGCTCTTCTCCATCTGCCAAAGTAACGGCGTGCTAATCTGCGAGCTTCCCGCACATCAATATCGCCAACAATTACCAAATATGCCACATTGGGTCTGAAGAAAGTTTGGTGGTAGTTGCGCATCAGCTCTGTGTTAATATTATCCAGAGTTTGTGGGGTAACTATCTCACTATATGGATGTCCTGCACCAAATACTACGGATTGCATAACATTGCTTGCCATGAAATTGGCATCGTTGCGACTGGCTTCCAATGCAGAGCGCATTTGAGTTAAGTTGCGTTGAAACGCATCTTCCGGGAAGGTAGGATTCATTAGCACATCTGCCATGATGGTGAGCAGGGCTTCTTTATGCCTTGTTAGAGACGAGCCAAACATACCTGTGGAGAATGTGGAAAGACTTGCGCCTATAAAATCCAGCTCCTCATCAATCTGGGCTTTTGTGCGATTGGTTGTACCTTCGCGCATCATACTGCCGGCAAGGTCAACAAATCCCTTGGCATCACCCTCCAAAATGGGATCAATATCCAAGGTGAGTTGGAAGGAGACCATGGGAACTTGGCGGTTTTCTACTACTATAACCTGAAGCCCATTGCGGAGTGTGAAGGACTCGAAATCGCCTAATTGAATCTTTGGAGCCGGGCCGGGCTGGGGTCGAATGCTACGGTCAATTTGCGCGCTCGCAAAGGTGACAAAGCATACAGTTAAAAGCAATGCAGATATTATTCCTTTCATTGTTTAGTCTTTTCAAGTTTTACAAATTATTGTTGCTTGGGCAAATAATACAATACAACCCGATATTCTGTCTTTAGATATTCTTGGGCCACTCGGAGTATGTCTTCGCGAGTAACTGCCATATATCGGTCAAGCTCGGTGTTTATGCGGCCTGCATCACCAAAAAGAAGGTGGTTGTTGGCTAAAGTTGTAGCTCGGCGGGCAATGGTAGTGTTAGCATTCACCAAAGTGCTTTCCACTTGATTGCGCAATTTTTGAAACTCCCTTTCAGTAATCAACTCATTCCTAACTCTGTCAATTTGTTTCTGCACTCCAGCCTCTAGGGCTTTCATCTCTACCCCCATATTGGGCAGCCCAAATATGATTTTCAAACCCGGATCTTCAAGACCCAGTGGAATGGCTTGTATGCTCATGGCAAGCTTGTCTTCGTCAACGAGTTGACGGTGCAACCTGCTGCTTTGACCCCTGGAAAGTAAAATGCCCAACATATCCATTGCATAAAAATCCGGAGTACCTAATGCTGGTAGTGGGTAAGCGTGTATCAATGCGGGTAATTGAATATTGTCAAAAACAGTGTCGCGCACCTCTGCCATGCGCCTGGGTTCTACAACCGTAGGTCTTGGAATGTTTTGGTTGCCGGCAGGAATATCGCCAAAATACTTTTCAACCAATCGGCGGGTGTTTGCCTTGTCAATATCTCCCGAAACTACCAAAACAGCATTGCCGGGAACATAAAAAGTGTTGTGAAAATTCCGAATGTCTTCGTAAGTGGCATTGCGGATATGCTCAGCTCGTCCCAATACATCGGTACGATAAGGGTGCTTCAAAAATGCCCTCTTGATGGTTTCTGAAAGAATTCTACCATAAGGACGATTGTCGCGCATTTGCTTCATCTCCTCGATAACTACGCTTTTTTGCGTAGCAATGCCAATGGAGTCAATTACTGGATGTAGCAATCGCTCCGATTCAAGCCAAAGTCCCAATTCTAATTGATTGGAAGGCATTAGCACAAAATAATTGGTAAGGTCGAAGCTGGTCCAAGCGTTGAGCGTGCCGCCTGCCCTTTCTACAATTTCCGAGAACTTACCTCGTCTGATGTTTTTCGATCCCTCAAACATCAGGTGCTCAAAATAGTGAGCAAAACCGGTAAGATGCGGCTCCTCGTTTTTGGCACCCACATGGTACATGATATTTACCACCACATTGGGGGTAGAATTGTCCTGGTGAAGGATTACATGCAAACCATTGTTGAGTGTAAACTCCGTAAAATCAATTCGCAGGCCTTGCCCAATCGCACCTTGACTCAGGAGTAGCAACAACCCGAAAGCAATCAAAACTAATTTTCGAATCTGTTTCATTTGGTAATTATTTGATTTATAATGGTTAGAAGGAACTTCAGTTTTTTGTTTTTTAATGCAAACAGATCTTTTCAGCAAAACAATAAAAAACCGCTTACCCACCGACCTGATTGGCGGTAAGCCGTGATGATTATTTTTCTAATGTTTTGAGCAAAGGCAGTATTGGTGTTTTATTGGGAATTTGCACTAAGAATTTAATTGTTTCTTTAAAAAATTGCGGAATCTATTCCAACACAAATGTAGCTATTTTGAAT
>DMJL01000300.1:0-1956 GCA_003451785.1 Bacteroidales bacterium | reverse complement strand
GGGTTTTTATCAATCATCCGTTGCAGTTTATCCTGCGGCAGATAAGCTTCGTTTTGTGAAACAGAAGGCAGAACGGAAAGTTCGAGCTTCAGGGAAAAGTTGTTTAGTTCTTTCCACAAGAAATTGAGAATATCGCCCTTTCTATCGTTGATGAGTTTTTCTTGCAAAGGATTGTCAATGGATAGACTTATTGTGCCCTGTGCTTCTAAAGTTGGTTGATGAGAAGTAAGAGCAACAAAGAGGCTCTGGCTTTCTGTTGCAAAACTTTGTGCCATAGCATCCCACTTTGCAATAAAATTTGCATACGATACCGGAGCCTTTGGCAGATTTTCAGCCATCAGAGGCTGGTCTTCCTGCTTAGTTGCAGTCGGTGGTGTTTTTGGATTGAGCTTTAGCGTTGTCAGCGTTACATTGGTTGCAGGCTTGGCGGGCTGTATTACGGGCGGCGAATCGCTGCGTATGTCCTCATCCGATTTTTCTGCTTCATAAAAAGATTTTTGCGAAATCTCCGGTCGCGGTTCTTTTACTTGCTGTGGTTCTTGTTGTTCCACTTTGTAAGCTACAGGCGTGGGCTGTGTTGCTGTTTCCGCTTGCGGGTCAGGCAATTCTGGTGCGAACTCAATTAATTCAGGGCTTTTTTTTTTAAGGCTGCAATCTGAAGCAGCAAGAGTTCTACCGTGAGCCGTTTATTGCTACTCTCCTTGTAGTTGAGGTCTGCTTGGGTATTTATTTCCAATGCCCTGAGCAAAAACTCCGGAGGGCAGGCTTTTGCCTGTTCCAAATATTTGGTGTGCAGATCGCCGCTTACCTCCATCAACGATACTGTGACTTGCGATTGGCAAACCATAAGGTTGCGAAGATGCTCGCCAAATCCGGTAATAAACTCCGCTGGGTCGAATCCCTTGTAGATAATTTCGTTGATAAGCAAAAGTAGCTCGCTGGTTTTGCCCTCGATAATGTGGTCGGTAATTTTGAAGTAATAATCGTAGTCGAGCACATTGAGGTTTTCAATCACCTGCTGATACGAAATGTTGTTGCCCGAGAAACTTACCATCTGGTCGAAAATGGAAAGCGAGTCGCGCAAAGCTCCATCGGCTTTCTGTGCGATGATATGCAAGGCATTGCGATCGGCTGTTACGCCTTGGCTGCCGGCAACATATTGCAGATGTTTTACAATGTCGTCAACCGTAATTCGGGCAAAATCAAAAATCTGACAACGGGACAAAATGGTTGGAATAATTTTGTGCTTATCGGTGGTGGCTAGTATAAACTTTGCATACTTTGGCGGCTCTTCCAATGTTTTTAGAAAGGCGTTGAAAGCATTGGTGGTAAGCATGTGCACCTCATCTATGATATACACCTTGTATTTGCCAATCTGGGGGGGGATTCGCACTTGGTCAACAAGTGTTCGTATGCCTTCTACCGAGTTGTTCGAAGCAGCATCAAGCTCATGCACATTGAATGCGTTGGATGCATTGAATTCCTTGCAGGGTAGGCACTCATTGCAGGCTTCAATATTATCGTCGAGATTCTCGCAATTGATGGTTTTTGCCAAAATCCTTGCACAAGTGGTTTTGCCCACACCCCGAGGCCCGGTAAACAGAAAAGCCTGTGCCACATGATTGGTGCGGATGGCATTTTTCAGTGTGTTGGTTATTGACTTTTGGCCAACTACCGTGTCGAAGGTTGCAGGGCGATACTTTCTCGCAGAAACAACAAAGTTTTCCATCAAAATTGGTATAATTCTCAGAAACAAAAGTAACCAAAATGCCATGCTACACAACAACGAATGATTTAAAAAAATGCAATTTTCGGGTAATTTTTGTGGGGTTCAATCGGTTGGGAATATTAATTGTTGGTCGTATGGTAGGGACAGGTCGCGCCCTGTCCCTACAAATAAAACCGCGCCCTGTCCCTACAAATAAAACCGCGCCCTGTCCCTACAACATTTGCAAA
>DMJL01000310.1 GCA_003451785.1 Bacteroidales bacterium | reverse complement strand
TGATTTACCAAAGTAGAATTAGAAATTGTTTTTCCTTCACGATTTTGCAAGAGATTATCAACACCTACATAGTTGTTTTTATCTAGCTTATCAAAGTTTATGCGTTCTTTAGAATATTCTGCAACCTCCCCCAACATTTTCCACTCCACTTCACCGTCATAAAAATTCAACAGTTTATTTCTATAATACTCGTAATGCTTTTTACGAGCTGTAAGCTCCGCTGTAAGCTCCGCTGTAAGCTCCGTAAAGTTGTCGAGAATACGAACAATTTCTTTTTGGATTTCAAGTGATTTTTTAGGATTGTCTGGGCAAGGAATGGGAATTTGAAGCTTTTTTACAATCTGTGCATTTATGTTTGTCTGCGGTCCAGCACCAAGTGATTTTATATATTCATATTTGCTTAATAAGAAATGATACACATAACGATAATGGGCAAATTCGTCATTTAGTTGAATATTAGCACACGCTTGATTTGTAGATAAAGGAATTTTATTAATCCCAACTTTACCAACAGTAGCACCATACATTGCTACAATAACACAATTTTCAGGAATTATTTTAGCCCCTGAATTTTTCAGCCCTTCTTCTGTGATTTTAATTCCAGTATCCCAAATATCACTATAACCTACTTCTTGAGTTCGTAACCAAGGAATATTCCCATTGTAGTATGTTGAAACACCTGTACTTGGTGTACCACCAGAAGATATTTTTATGGCAACCTCCCCCAAAGTTTTCCCCTCCACTTCCACGCCTTGTAATAATGTATTTAAATAGTTCATTTTTTTCGGCTTTGCTTTTCGGCTGTTTTTTCTATGGCAGCAATGGTTTTTAAATAATCTTTTTCTACTGTGCTCAAGGTTTTGGCTTTGTACTTTTTGAATTCTTGCTTTGCTTTTTGCTCGGCCTGTGCATGAGAAATTTTACCGGCATTGTCCAATACTTTTCGCCCGGTAGAAGTTAAAATATTATCCAACTCCCGCACATAATCATCCATTCTCATTTCTCGTTCTTCTATTGCATTCAATTCTGCCAAATCGAAATAGGCCGCTACCAAGTTGTTGAGTACTTTCAACTCTTTTTCGTCCAAAAAATTTTTGGCGATCATGGCTTCCGCCTGAATAGGTTCATCTCCTTTAAATGTTGTAAGCCCTGCGAAAGGCTTTTCGCTATCTACTCGCATATAAATTACTTCGCTGGCTGTTTTGCCATGTGCGGCATAATGCAATTTGTTTTGAACGATTTTGAAAAACTTAATGCTTTCGTCACTTTTGGGGTCATAATCGGTAGCCGTTGCGTATAAGTCTAATACCTGACGATACATGACTTTTTCGCTGGAACGAATATCCCGAATACGATTTAGTAGTTCTTTCCAATAATTGCCACCACCCAGGTTTTTGAGGCGTTCATCGTCCATGGTGAAACCTTTAACAATGTATTCTTTTAGCCGTTGGGTAGCCCACTGGCGGAATCGGGTGGCTATTTTGGAATTAATTCTATAACCCAAAGCAATAATCAAATCAAGATTATAGTACTCCAACTCACGAGAAACCTCTCTATTGCCTTCCGTTTGAACTGTTCGGATTTTCCGAACAGTTGCTTCGTGAGTCAGTTCTTCCTCTGCATATATGTTTTTAATATGCTCACTTACTGTTGATTTTGCTGTTTGGTAAAGTTCAACCAATTGTTTTTGAGTAAGCCACACCGTTTCATTTTCTAACTGAACAGAAAGCTCAGAAAGCCCATCGGCTGCTTTATAAATAATGACTTCTCTTTTCTCGTTGATCATGCTTCTATTTCTTTTATGATTTCATCAATACTTATACGCAAGGCATTTATCTTCTCTACCGTTTTTGCAATTTCTGCATTTAATTGTTTAATATCCACCTGCTCACGGTTATCTTTTGCTTCAACATAACTGCTTACAGATAGATTATAGTCATTTTCGGCAATTTTTCTGTTTTCAATAGACCTGGCCACATGCTCTACATCTAATTTACTATCAAATAGTTCCATTATCTTATCAATGTGCTCATCAGTAAGCATATTGTTATTGGTTGCTTTCTTAAAGAAATTTTCCCCGCTGGCATCAATAAACTGCACTTTATTTTCAGTTTTGTGTTTGGAGAGTACCAGCAAGGTTACGGCTATAGAAGTGCCATAAAATAAATTGGGTGCCACGGCAATAATGGTTTCCACAAGGTTGTTATCCACCAAATATTTTCTGATTTTCTGTTCGGCACCGCCCCTGTAAAAGATACCAGGGAAACAAACAATAGCTGCTCTGCCTTTGCTTGAAAGATAACTTAGCGCATGTAATACAAAAGCAAAATCTGCCTTTGATTTAGGAGCCAACACACCGGCAGGAGCAAAACGGTCGTCATTAATTAGCGTTGGGTCATCGTCCCCAATCCATTTTATAGAATATGGCGGATTAGAAACAATGGCATCAAAAGGTTTTTCATCGCCATAGTGGGGATTGCGAAGCGTATCGCCAAGGGCAATATTAAACTTGTCGTAGTTGATGTTGTGCAAAAACATGTTCATACGGGCAAGGTTGTAGGTAGTGTGGTTCACTTCCTGCCCGTAAAAGCCTTCTTCAATAACATGGTTGTCGAAATGTTTTTTAGCTTGCAACAATAATGAGCCCGAACCTGCTGCGGGGTCGTAAATCTTGTTTACCTTGTCTTGCTTGTGCATTGCCAACTGTGCAATGAGTTTTGAAACGTGCTGCGGCGTAAAGAACTCACCTCCCGATTTTCCTGCATTGGCTGCATAATTGGAAATCAAAAACTCATAAGCATCGCCAAAAAGGTCAATCTGGTTGTCTTCAAAATTTCCAAAATTTAGCTCTTCAACCCCTTTCAAAACTGATGCTAACCGGCTGTTTTTGGCTTCTACAGTATTACCGAGCCGCGTGCTTGTTGTGTCAAAATCGGCAAACAAACCTTTGATGTCTGGTTCTGATGGATAACCATTTGCAGAACTTTCAATAGCGTCAAAAATTGCTTTTAAGTCGGTATTAAGATTAGGGTTGGTATTTGCAGTTTTTGCAACATTCACAAAAAGTTGACTGGGATAAATAAAATAACCTTTTGTTTTTATCGCATCATCTTTTATTTCGGGTGTAATGTGTTTGTCGGGGTAGTTGGGGTAGTTTACATTTTCATCACCACCTTCAATGTAATTGGTGAAGTTTTCACTTATGAAGCGATAGAACAGCGTACCTAAGACAAACTGTTTAAAGTCCCATCCATCCACCGAGCCACGAACATCGTTGGCAATTTTCCATATTTTGGCTTGCAATTCTTGTCTTTGTGCTATGCTGGTCATTTTTTCTCTTTTAATAATTCTTGTGGTTTAACTCCCAAAATCTCAGCAATTTCAAATAGAATTTCAAGTTTAGGTTGCTGTCTGTTTTGCACATAACCGTTGACCATGTTGTAACTTTTACCGAGTTGTTCAGCAAGCCATTTTTGCTTTATTCCTTTTTCTTCTAATACTTCCTTTATCCTGTTCATTGATTTTAGAATTGAATCCTCAAAAATAGATTTTTTATCTCGTTTTACAATATAAAAAGTACTGATTCTATTGTTAGTTCCGAGTGGGTCGGCAAAATTACTCGTCCAAATATTTATTTTTCAAAGGCTCGTGAGCTCCCTTCGGTCGGTTGCACTCTTTGGCAAGCTTTGGATAGAGGGTTGGCTTGTGGGGCTTGCCAATGTGTGCAATGTGGGTCGGCAAAAAGAAATTTTAAAAAATGCGAAGGGAGGGCTTTTTCTTTCTTTTCTGTCACCTGTCCAAATAGCAAAAAATGGTCAGTTTGTAAGTCTGTCCGCTTGGTAGATATGGTCTGTATGTCGAGTCCATTTTTAGTCATTGTCTTGCTGTGTCGTCTTACAATTGGTGCTAACTCGCTTATCCCCGCAACCCCATTTCGCCCATACATCCCAAAACCGTTGTATTGGCGCAATTCTTATTTCGTGTTTGCATCATTCCCAATAAAGCGGGGAAATTACAAAGAAAATTCTAAATTTCATATCATTCAGAGGTGATTTTTTTTAGTGCAAATCATCGCATGGCCATTTTGAGCGTTTACCCTTTGAAAACATAACTGTACTACTATGTAGATAACTAAATAAGTTCGGAATACTAACTTTAGTGGCAGTCTATGAATACTCTGCAATTTGTTTTAAATTATCCTACCCAAAAATTAAACCGAATATGGATAAAAAAACCCGACCTCCCTGCAACATGCAAGAAGGCCGGTTTCAAGTTGAAAATCCCCAAATCTACTTACGGGATTGCGGCATTTAGTCCGTCAATGGCTCTTTGTGCCGCTTGGAAAATATGCTCGTTGCTTATCTGTTGTCCAACGGCTCTTTGCATCCAATGCTGTGGGGTAAGTCTTCCCAATGCAAATACACGGTTGGTTTCGGTTGCAAAATTCTTGCCCTTGAAATAGTTTTCGAGCTGGAATTTTATCAATCTGCCATAAGGATAGTTCATCAGGTATAATGGCGATTGTATCATGTGCGAATAGATTGCCAAGATGGGCACATCGCTCACCCCAAATGTATCGGCGTAAAACTCATTCCACACTTCTTTGGCAAGCCGTATCACGGCAGCTTTGAGGTCGGCAGCGGTGGCTTCGGGGTTTTCGTAGAGCCATTCCCACACTTTTATATCCAGCATGGATACGCCCATCATTTCGTAGTTGGTCCAAAACACATCGAGTATGGCTTCGTATTGAGCAGTGGGGTCGGTTTGGCGAATGTTGAGAAACTCCATATCCCGGGCCTGAAACATAAAGGCAATGGCCTCGGTGAATCCCACATTGGGCACTCCATTGATAAGGTAGTTATCAGCTTTGTGAAGGCTAATCACCTGCTCCACATTGTGGCCAAGCTCGTGTATTGCAATGTTGTAGCCTTTGTAGTTCATGCCGTCGGCGGCAATGCGGGTTCTCAGGTGTGCCGGTTGTCCGCGCATGGAGGTTCCCCAGGCATGACCCGAGCCGCGGGCGGCATCCACATCAATATTATCGCCCAGAAATTGTGCATCGGCAGCAGTCCATCCGAGTTGCTTAAGGATACGGGGTATGTCGTTGTCCAATGCTGCGGCATTGGGGTAGCGGGTTTTGGTGATGCGGTCGAGTTCGCCTTCGCCAAAACCGGCGCGGGCTTTGAAACCGTCGTACCACAAATCGAACGGCTGCAAAGGTCTTCCAAGCCTTTGGCTGATGATCTGACCCACCTGACGCAGAAGGGGCGAGGAGGCATATTCTGCAAACACGGCTTTCACCTCTTCCTTGGGGATTTCCATATCGGCTTCAAACCTGCGTTTTAGGTAAGTGTTGAGCTTAGGATGAAAGCGGTCAATGTTTCGGAGTGCCTGAAAATTGTTCAACAGGTGCTGGTATCTTACCAAGTCTTCCGGTTGTCCTTCTGTTTCCTGCCCATCTTTGAACAATTGGTTGGTGAATGGATTCCACTGGTATTCTGCATTGTTGATTACCTGCATAGGAATATCCTGGTTGATGATTCTGAGCATCACATTATAAAGCATTTCCTGCCTTGGCAATCCGCCTTCGCGGCCGTAGTTTGCCCTGATCTCGTCGCGTACATTCCAATGTGCCAATAGGCGCATATCTTCGGGGAAAAGGGTGTTTCCTTCATTGTCCAACAAGCGACCAGCAAAGATGTTGTATTGCGAAATGTAGAGCCGGGTTTCGCTGCTTATCCTCGACATTTCCTGGAGGTAGCTTGCCGGTACCCTTGCCGTAAACATATCGCCCATGCGTGCAAAGCCCCATTGGCGCGGTGTCCATTCGGCTCCGAGTTCGTTCTTCTCTTCGAGCGAATAATTTGGGAAGTTCAATGCCACAATGAAGGCAATTTTATTTTGGAAAAAATCGCTTTCAACATGAGCAGAAGGGCTGTATGCCCCAAAAAGCTGGTCAATTCTGTGAATGGGTCCCCTGTCTTCGTGTATCTGGCGGTTGAGTTCCAAGCTGATGCGATTGAGATGCCCAAAGAGAAACTCCAAGTTGTGCGCAATGCGGTCGAAAACTAAGTCGAGTTCGGCCGGGTCGGCAATGAAATGCTCCATTACAAAGGTCTGGAACTCCTCTACAGTACCATCGCTATTGCGCCACAAGGATGCAGCTTGCGATACACCACGGGTAATACGGAATTCATGATCGGCTCCATGTTTTTCCAATAGCTGGCTGGTAAGCTGATCTACAGTTTCCTGTGTTACAGGACTGGTTTCGTCCTGGGCTTCATCCTTAGGTTGGCAGCTTGCAAAAAACAGCGAGCCTGCAACCAACAAAGCAAATAGTTTTTTCATTTGTTAATAGTTTGATTTTAAGAATTTTAGAAATTTTGGGCTATTGCGATTTTATAAAAGTTTGTATGAAAAGGGTTTTGATGCTTAATTAATTTTTAAGAAAAACTTTTTGTGTTAAAATTTTGGATAGGAAAATATGAATATTGATGATTTGAAAATGGGCGTATCTATAATTTGAATGCCTGCTTCACTTGTTGATGCAATTCGGTGTAAATATATGGGTTTGTAGCGATGATTTCCTTTTCGTTGATAAAATTTTTGTCGCCCATGAAGTCAGAAACTACACCACCGGCTTCCTGGACAAGCAAACTTCCTGCCGCCACATCCCACGGGCTAAGGCTGTATTCAAAATACCCGTCGTATCTTCCACAAGCAACATAGGCCAAATCGGCAGCGGCACTCCCTAATCGCCGCACTCCATGCGAATTTCGCAAACACCAAGTGAATAACTCTACATACTGTTGCACTCTGCTGTAGTCGTAGTAAGGAAATCCGGTTGCAAGCAACGAATGGTTCACCACCTTGGAGTCCGATACAGAAATGGGTTTACCATTCAAATAAGCACCCTTGCCTTTTATAGCCCAAAAGCATTCATCGCGATTTATTTCATACACCACACCAACTACAACCTGACTATGCAGCATAAGTGCTATGGAAACACAATACACAGGTATTCCGTGTATGAAATTTGTGGTACCATCCAAGGGGTCAACCACCCAGTTGTAGTCCAATCCAATTTTGCTGATAGTGTTTTCTTCCACTACGAATCCAGATTCAGGCATCAACTTTTGCAAGGCTGTTACCAACTGTTCCTCGGCTGTTTTATCCACATAGGTTACAAAGTTGTGAAGTCCTTTCTCTTCAATTTGGTTTTGTGTCAATTTGCCGGCTTGGGCGCGGATGTATGCGCCTGTTTCCTTTGCTATTTTGCAAACTTCACTGCAAATAAGTTGATAATCGTACATAGTCTATGATTTTGGGTCGAGTTGAAAAAATCCTTCTGGCGATAGATAGTCTAACTTTACTTTGGTCAATTGTCCTACCAGTTCGCTTTTATAATTGGCTTGTACTTTTAGGTAGTTTTCTGTAAAGCCGTGCATTACGCCCGAGTCGTTCTGTTTTTCCCACAGCACAACTGCATCGCTGCCTTTGTTGTATTCATAGAATGCCATCTTCTTTTTTTCTGAGAGCAATTGCATGATTTTCGATCGTTTCTGTCGCTCGGGTATTGGCACAAATCCTTGAATGTTTAATGCTCGGGTATTGTCGCGCTCAGAATAGGGGAAAACATGAATGTTGGATACCAAAACCGACTCTAAGAAACCCAGCGATTCCTGAAAAAGGGCTTCCGTCTCAGCAGGAAAACCTACAATTAGGTCGGCAGCAATACAGGCGTGTGGCATAAGGCTCCGGATTTTCTCCACCCTGTTGGCAAAATCACCGGTAGTGTAATGCCTTCCCATAGACTGCAAAATGGAATCGCTGCCCGATTGCAAGGGTATATGGAAATGGGGCATGAGCTTTGGCTCCTCTGCCACAAGTTCTATAATATCGTCGGTGAGCAAATCCGGTTCTACCGAAGAGATTCGTATGCGCTCTATGCCATCAACCTTTACAAGCTCTTTTAGGAAGCCGTGAAGCGATTCGCCATGCAATTTTCCGAAATCGCCAATGTTTACACCGGACAGCACCACTTCCTTTATCTGTGCAGCAGCTATTTCCTTTGCCACCTTTATCGTTTCCGCAATAGTGTTGCTGCGGCTCATGCCACGCGCTAAAGGTATGGTGCAATAGCTGCAAAAATAATCGCAACCATCCTGAATCTTGAAAAACGAACGGGTACGATCGTCCGACGACCATGCGGGCACAAAGGCATTTGGCTCATTTACCTGCACTTGCGTAAAATCAGAGCCGATTTTATCCGTTACTCCTTGTCTCAAGAAGTCTGCCAGCTTGTATTTGTCTTCATTTCCTAAGATAATATCCACGCTTCCCATCTCGCGCAAAGCTTCTGGGTTTACTTGCGAGAAGCAACCTACCACGGCAATCTTGGCGTTTGGATTCACCTTATGTGCCTTGCGAATCAGCGACCGGCAGGTTTTCTCGGCATTCTTGGTTACAGTGCAGGAGTTGATTACATACACATCTGCCGGTTCGGCAAAACCAACCAAGTCGTATTCACTACCTTGAAAACCCTTGCTAATAGACGATGTTTCAGAAAAATTCAATTTGCAGCCTAAGGTATGAAAGGCTATTTTTTTCTTTGAATGCATAAGACTGCAAAGGTAATCAATCGGTGCTTTTGCCAAGCAAAAACAGCAGTGGTCTGTAAACCCTATCGCGCCATGCTCTTTCGTTATGGTCTGCCCCTTCAAATTTATGTGTCAGCATGTTATCGCCCATTACAAAGCCGGCATTCGTTAGAATAGCATCCACCCTTTGCTGAAAAGGATGGTATAAGGAATCTAAATTTATCGTTCCATGATCGAAGTACAATCGGACTTTGTTGGGGTCTGGTGGGGAGTTTTGAAGATGATCTACCACAACGCCGTTCAATGCCGGCCAATGGGTTGACAAACATGCAGCACCACCAAAAATATGGGGATACTCCATAGCAGCATAGAGAGAAATGAGTCCGCCCATACTTGCGCCCATGATAAAAGTTGATGATGGAGCAGGATTGGTGCTATATGTTTTATCAATAAATGGCTTAAGTTCCTCCACCAAAAATCGCAAATAATTATCGGAGATCACTTCGCCCGCTCTGCCCATTTGTTGCAGTTGCTGCCTTATATTTTCGGCGGGCTTGTTGGGCATATACTCCAAAAATCTTAGTGGTGAATTCCAAACGGCTACCACTATGGGGGGAATGATTTTTCCTTTGGCAATAAGGGATTCTGCAACCGAATCTATCTCCCAAGCAATACCGGTGTAGCTGGTGGATGGATTGAAAACATTCTGCCCATCGTGAACATATAATACCGGATACCGGATGCTTGGGTTGTAGCCTGGGGGCAACCATACTTCTACATTGCGGGGATTAATGAATTTAGATGGGAAATTTTCGTGCATGAGCCAACGGGATTTGCTTTGAGGTGATGAGGTGTGTGCATAGGTTAATTGTGCGCAAAATATTGATAAGAAAACGAGTGAGCTTAGTAGTAATTGTTTCATTTTGGTATGGATTTATTTGGGTTTGTGAAATTAGTATTAAGTTGAAAAATGGCAAAATTTTGTTTTTTGCTCATTTAGAGTTTGTTGTATTTGTAAGATTTCCTATGTTTGGTTTGAAAAAATAATCTATTTTTACGCCCTTGAATTTACATTAACCCAAAAGGTTTTCTACATTAAGTCCTAATATGAAATTATTGCAGGAAAAGCTTTCCAGTTACGATGCACCGCAAAAGGCAATGGCATTAGGTGTTTATCCCTATTTTAGGGTTATTGAATCGGATCAAGATACCGAAGTGATGGTAAATGGCAAAAAGGTGCTGATGTTTGGTTCTAATAGCTATTTGGGACTTACTAACCACCCTGAAGTGAAAGAAGCTTCTAAGCGAGCCATAGATCGCTATGGCACAGGCTGCGCTGGTTCCCGTTTTTTGAATGGCACCTTAGATATCCATCTCGAGTTGGAAGAAAAGCTGGCCAAATATGTTGGTAAAGAAAAAGCTTTAGTTTATAGCACTGGTTTTCAGGTAAATTTGGGCGTAGTATCGGCACTCACAGGGCGCAACGATACTATAATTTTAGATGATTGCGATCATGCGTCCATCATAGAGGGAAGCAGATTATCGTTTTCCAAAATACTCAAATACAAGCACAACGATATGCAATCGCTTGAGCAAAAGCTTAAGCAATGCCCACCCAATACCGTAAAACTCATTGTGGTGGATGGAATTTTTTCCATGGAAGGCGACATAGTAAAACTCCCGGAAGTAGTGCGCCTTGCCGAAAAATACAAAGCAAGCCTAATGGTTGATGATGCCCATTCGCTGGGAGTGTTGGGAAAAAATGGAGCCGGTACTGCCGACCATTTTGGACTTACCGACAAAGTTGATCTCATCATGGGCACATTCTCCAAATCTTTAGCCTCAATCGGTGGCTTCATTGCAGCCGATGCAGTTACCATCAACTTCCTGAAGCATCATTCTCGTTCCCTAATCTTTAGTGCAAGTATCACACCGGCATCAGCAGCAAGTGCTATTGCAGCCCTCGATATTATCCAACGCGAACCCGAAAGGATAGAAAAACTCTGGGAATTGACCCATAAAGCACTCAAAGGCTTCAAAGAAATGGGCTTCGAAACCGGGCATTCCGAAACTCCCATCATACCCTTGTATGTAAGAGATGATTTCAAAACATTGAAAATCACACAAATGCTCCTCGATGCAGGCATTTTTGTAAATCCTGTGCTTTCTCCAGCAGTGAAAAAGGAAGATACTTTGATTCGTTTTTCTTTAATGGCCACACATACGCACCAGCAATTGGATTATGCAATGGAAACCATTGCGAAAGTAGCTACACAATTAGAAATTATACCATCTCTGGCTGCCACTAGTTAGTAAGAATTTGGCTTGCATCTTTCTCAGGTGCAACTGTAAGTTGGTACTCGATGTTTGGTACTGTTTTTTCGCTAAATGGTGGGCTGTTGCTTTGACAACAAGGTTTTCGATTGAAATGCCCTAAAGTTGTATTCTGACAAAATCAGATTTCTTTTGCTTCGTGATTTAAATCTGGCGACATATTACTAAAATATTCCAAAGATGGAAAAAGTTGTTTTTATCACAGGGGTATCATCGGGTTTTGGCTTGGCCATAGCAATGGAATTAGCCGAATCTGGGCATAAAGTGTATGGCACAAGCAGGCGCGATGGTTTATCATTGCCGAATGTGGTAGTCCTGAAAGCAGATGTCAATGTTTTTGGCAGCATAACCCATGCAGTGGATACAATCATTCAAAAAGAAGGACGAATTGATGTTTTAATAAATAATTCCGGTATCGGGCTTGGGGGTGCAATAGAAGATTTCTCAGAACAGGAAGCTGAAAAAGAGCTAAATACAAACTTCCTTGGCGTATTTCGTACCATAAAATGCGTACTTCCATACATGCGCAAGCAGCAAGGCGGTACCATCATTACCATAGGCTCCATTGCGGGTCTGATGGGAATTCCCTTTCAGGGGTTTTACTCTGCAAGCAAATTTGCATTGGAAGG
>DMJL01000218.1 GCA_003451785.1 Bacteroidales bacterium | reverse complement strand
AGTTTGCGCCGTTGTGCTGCATATTCCTCGGAGATAAGCCATTCCACAGGTATGGTGTTGAAGTTCATATCGGCATAGTATTTTGCCCTGTCTTCAAATGCAAGTTTCTTGGCTTCTACTAGAAGATGTATGTATTCGGGCGAGAAGATGTCCATGGACGCAATATCGAAGCCTTCCAAAATATTGAGCATTTGCAGCACAGCAATTCCTTGACTATTGGGTGGTAGTTGCCAAACATCGTATCCCCGGTAGTTTGTTGACACTGGCTCAATCCACTCGCTTTGGTGGTTTGCCAAATCATCAAGCGTAAGAAAGCCCCCGTTTTCGCGCATAAATTTGTCAATCACCTTTGCAATCTCGCCTTTATAGAAGGCATCTCTGCCTTGGGTGGCTAAAATCTTGTAGGTATTAGCAAGGAGAGGGTTGCGAAAAATCTCGCCTTTGCGGGGCATCCTTCCATTGGGCATAAAAGTCTCTTTGAAATTGGGGAAACGACCCAGAATCCCTGCTGACCGCTGAAACAAATAAGCAATAAGTTCAGTAACTGGAAAGCCGTTGATAGCATAGTCTATGGATGGTTGCAAAATATCGCTCATGGGTAGCCTGCCAAATTTTCGGTGCATTTCAAACCAACCATCCACCGCCCCAGGAACGGAAACCGAAAGTGGTCCTCTTTGGGGTATCATCTGATAGCCTTTCTCCAAAAAATGCTCTCGAGTTAGGCTTTTGGGCGAACGACCACTGGCATTAAGCCCATAAAGTTTGCGGGTTTCTGAGCACCATATAATGGCTAACAGGTCGCCCCCAATCCCACATCCGGTAGGCTCCATTAATCCCAGTGCTGCATTGGCGGCAATGGCTGCGTCAACGGCAGTTCCCCCTTTCTGCAAAATGTCTATGGCTATTTGGGTTGCCAGGGGGTGACTCGTGGCTGCCATTCCGTTTTGAGCAATTACCTCGGAGCGAGTTGCGAATGCCCTCCCTGTGAGGCGATCTTGCGAATGCCCCAACAATCCGCTAAACACTAATAACACAAATAGTAAAGTTGCAATAATTCTCATGGTTTAAAGCATTTGGTGTTTTACCTTAAAAGCAATTTCTCATAAATATCATTTAAAACCCTGCATATTTCACTCCACCAGCCTTAATGGGTAATTCGCCAATGATGCAAACTTAATGTTTGCCCCCAAAATTGAAAGCCTTGTGGAATTTCGTGCAATAAAATCCACACAGATAATTTATTCAAGCAAACTTAATTCTAAACGGTCTTGCATCCAAAATAAAAATTGTATGCGTGCATTTTTTGATACAGGTTTTTCGAATGTGTAATATCGTTTACGGAAACCCAAATTTCTGTTAGTGCTTTGATGAGTTTGCCAATGTTTTTCCCCCGTTAATACTCAGAAAATCCCCTTTGTTTAGAAAAATGTTTGCCAAGTACTACAATAGGTTGTTCATAGCGTTTATTTTTATGCAGCCAGCTAATGCTGCTGTTTCGGTACGCAGGCGATATTCGCCCAATGTTATCTGTTGGAATCCGTTGTTCGATGCCCAATGGATTTCTTTTGGGGTGAAATCGCCTTCCGGGCCAATCATTAGCACTGCATTCTGACCACAATGGTATACATCAGAAATGTTTCTCTTGGTTCCTTCGCCACAATGGGCAATCATTTTAACGGCTGAGTTGGATTGTTCTACAAATTCTTTGACCTTGGTTTCGGGGTTCAATAATGGCATGTAAGCTCGCAGGGATTGTTTCATGGCCGATACCAAGATTTTATTTAGTCTTTCGGGCTTAAGAGTAGTGCGCTCGCTCTGTTCGCAATAGATTGGGGTTATGGCATCTATGCCACATTCGGTGGCTTTTTCCAGAAACCACTCAAAGCGGTCAATGTTCTTAGTAGGCGCAATAGCCACATGAAGGCTTATGGGGCGTGGGGGCTGGATATGCATGGCGAATACTTCCACTTTACTTTCTTTGCGGCTACTCTCCACAAGTAAGCCTTTGCCTATGGCTCCTTTGCCATCGGTAAGCATTACTTCTTGGTTTTGTCGCAATCGGAGAACTTTGGCTGCATGAAACGATTCTTCTTCTGATAAAGAAATTGTGGCGTTTAAAGTGAAATCTGCAAAAAATATGTGCATGTTTTGTCGAAATATTACCGAGTGGTTTGTAAACAAATGTACTAAAAAGGCTGTTTCATTTTGGTAAATATCTTAGATGCACACCATACTTCGCTTTCTTAATCATCGCGATTTTGTCCTAACCCTTGCATTGGTTTTGGGTTTTGTTTTGGGCGAGCGATTGAAGTTGTTGGCCGAATTGTCGGTTTATTCCTTAGGAGTTGTGATGGTATTCGCTACTTCGGGTTTTTCATTTTCAAATTGGTGGCCTTTGCGCAAGGTGGTAGCACCGATTGGTTGGTCGGTGCTGCTCAATTATTTGGTTTTTGGTTTGGTAGTGTTTGTTCTGGGTTGGTTGCTTTTAGATACGGGCGATTACCGACCTTTCTTTGTGGGGATGGTGCTATTGATTGCATCGCCACCCGGTCCGTCGGTTGTGCCATTTGCCACAATGCTCAAAGGAGATAGTAATTTCGCCATTACCGGAGTATTTGGGCTTCATCTTTTGGCTATGCCCATTGCTCCACTTATTTTGCTGCTTGTGCTTGGGCAAACGGTGATTGAGCCAATGGGGATTTTTCTTATCATGCTCAAAACCATTTTTATTCCTTTGCTGGTTAGTCGTGTTTTGCGCCACCGGAGGCTCATCACCGGAGTGAAAAAAATAAAAGACGGGGTAATTAAATGGGGCTTTTTTTTGGTTATAGCTCCAATCATGGGAATGAGTTCCCGTGTGTTGTTCTCAGAACCCTATCCTTTGTTAATAATTACCGCAATTTTCCTTTTTGCCATGTTCGTTGTGGGCTTGGGATATTTTATGGTGATGCGCACCAAGGGATTTGCCCAACCATTTCTAATAAGCAGCACCCTGATGCTTACCACCAAAAGTAGTGCATTTGCAGCTGTAGTTGCTTTTTCATTCTTTGCCGACGACCCCAGAGTAGCACTTCCGGCGGCTATAGTTAGCGTGTTGGTTACGCTGTTTGTGGTTGTGTTTTCCTTTTTGCTGCGATATCAGAAGACAATATTTTCTAAAACTGTCGATTAGCTTGAGGGTTTTGCGAGCGGCCATTTTTTCTCCGAATAATACATGATGATGCAACCAATCAATAGCATGGCAATGGCTATGGCAAAAGCTGCCGTATAGCCCCATAATTGAAGAAACAACACGCCCAATGCTGGTGCAAAAATTGAGCGCAAAGCTGTAAGGCTCAAATGGATAGATTGATAAACCCCAGCCTGTTCGGCACTGCAAAAATACGCCGAACCAATACTCCAACTCAATGCCATGGTAGCTGCAAATACTCCATGAAACAATATGTAGGCGAATAGGGCATAATAAATTCGGATATTGAGAAACTCAAAATGTTGTGGGAAATAATTGGTAATCAACAGCGATAATAGAAAAATTGCCATGCTTAGAAAGGAGAGGGCTGCAAATCGCCGTGGATCCCAAATGCCTACCAATCGCCCAAAAAGTGGCAGCATACCTATAGCCAACAAGTTGTAAGAATTTCTGTAAAATGCCACGCTCGAATAATTCAGCCCAAGAGCTTGCTCGAAAAACAAAATGATAACTGTGAATGAGCCCATAAACCCAAATCCATAAAACATAAAGCCGGTTTCAAAGTGCCGGAAGGGTATATTGGTGCGCAGAATAAGCAGCATTTCTTTTACCGATGATTTCATCTCGTTGATTACACCTGGAAGCGGACGATGTGTTTCTGTTGCGCTAAAAGGAATCATAGAGAGCAAGAATAACGACCAAATCCCAAGAACACCTGCAACTGGAAAGGCATACACAAAGAAAAAGGGATTGCTGTCGAGCAACAGACCATAAACTAAGGTAGTGATCATCATCACTATGCGGTTGGCAGTGGAAGCTAGGCTAAATAACTTTCCAAAGTTTTGATGCGAATATCCGTTCTTTAGTAATTGGTTGATATTGGGAAAAATAACAGGGTTGGCCAAATAATACATTAAAAAAATTCCTAAAAAAAGTAGGTGCCATATCGAGTTTCCGGTCAAAGCATCTTGGGTTCGTGGGAAAAACAACAACAAGAACAGGGGAATGCGTGTTGCCAGAGCTGTAATTCTCAGTAGGTTCTTGCGATTTTTTATGCTGTTGAGCAATCCGTTGAAAAAAATAAGCAAAATAAAAACCAGCGTGCCAAATTGGAACAGCATACTCGCCTGAACACCAGATCCCAATAAACTCTTCACAAACACAAACTCGTTGAGAGCCACAATACCGGCAAGCACTCCATCCAATAGTGAATACTGAAAATGCAGGGCGAAAGTTACTTTCTCCTTTTTGGTAAGATTGGGGATTCGTAGAATGCTCATAAAGTGAATTTGGTGGGCATATTGTGCCCGCAAAAGTAATAGCCAAAATCAAGGATTTAGGTTTTAAATTGGCATAAGGGTATGAGATGTGCTTGGAGAAAACATAGCGTAAATTTCAGTTATCGGTAATCGGTAATAATTAGGCAACTTAGCCGATATTGCATTGTGTAAATGAATTGAAAGATTATGTTTTAATAAATTGTGGATGTTTTTAGCCAATATAAAGGACTTTGGGTATGCATTGTGTATTAATGAAACCGACAACTTTATGAGAGATGCAATCATAAGGTGCATTTCGATAGACCCATTTACCGCCTGATAAAAACAAGATGCTTCACTTCGGCACTTCGGCTGCGCTCTGTGGAACCTTGGCTCAGTGCAGGTACTCCATTCAGCATGACAATCCCTGATGGGCATCTTTTCATCCTGACCGAAGGGAAGGATCTTTCAAATTGCGAAATTTCAAATTTCGCCAAACACGCTTTACTATTCCTTCGGTGCGATAAATTTGTAAAGTCGCCTTTAAGGTTTTAAACAGACCCAAATGGAACAGACAAAAAAGTTTTTCATGCAAACCATTCAGGTACATTCGCTTTTTATAATTTTACACAAAATATTTTCTTTTACTAACCATATTTCTATGAAACGCAATAGCATAATTTGTATCACAAAGGGAGCCTGCAGCGCAGTGTCAGGCAAATTGATAACCAAGCATATTACAGTGCATAAGTTTTGGCATCCTTTGATGCTTTTAATTTCTATGCTGGTTGTTTTTGCATCATGCAGACCAGCCAACGAAGTAACCATAACCGGCAAAGTAGCCAATCCCGTTGGACAAACAGTGGAGATTTATTACTTTAAGAATTTGGTTGGCAGTGAGATGGAAAATATTGAAGTGCCATTGGATGT
>DMJL01000240.1 GCA_003451785.1 Bacteroidales bacterium | reverse complement strand
GCCTGCAAAGTTGGGGGCTAATTTCCTCAAAGTCAATACCCCCCTGTGTACTACAAACCCTTTTCAGAATAATATACTACTGATTGTGTGCACTTTACACATTCCAACCCAGCCAAATTGCACTTTTAACCAGAAAAAAACTGCAATTTTGTTGATAACTTCTTGCATTTTTTGAAGTTTGCTGCAAGTTGGGTTAAAATTCTTTACTCTATAGTAATTCATTATGCTTTGATTGTATGGATTTTGGTGCCTTGATACCTACCGAAGGGCTTCTAAACCGTGAATCAATTAACGACGCAAATTTATTTTCAGAAAAAAATATTAGATTAATAAATTTTTGTAAATTGCGCTCACTGAAATAAACAATGCCATGTCTGCAATCGAAAAGTACACTGTTGAGTATCATTTAGAAGCTGCTCCAAAACTCCTCTTTAAATTCATATCCACTTCGGAGGGATTATCGCGCTGGTTTGCTCAAACTCGTATAATTGGAGATGATTTGATAGAGTTTCAATGGCCCGATAATTCGCAAAAGGCCAAAATTGCGCAATCGAAGGAAAATGAGCTTATGTCGTTTCAATGGTTGGAAGATTACCATCAAGGTTACCGATTAGATTTGCGGATAGTTACCGAACCTGGGTCTTCGGGTTCTACCTTGATAATTTCGGATGTGGCAGAAGCCGGAGATGTGGATTTTTCTATCAGACTATGGAACACCCAAATTGCTGCCCTCAAAAGACTTTTTAGAGGTTAATAAGTAGTTAAAAATTACTGCAAATATCTTATCTGTCGCGATTAAATTATCGCTTTAGTAAAGCCGGTACCTTCTTTGCACCCATTGTTATTCTCCACAAGGGTAATTGCTGGATATTTATGGTTTTTTTGCATTTCTTTTCAGTTTTTGCCCCACTAAAACCATTAACTTTGGAAAACAGATATTTGTGCCCCTTTAGTAATTTTTGTTTAAAAAAAACATCAAAATATTAAACAAAGTTAGGTCTAAAGTGTTTTTTAATTGCTAAGAATGACATGGGTACAAAATTTGTGGCAATACTGATTTTGAGTTACAAGTAGTTTTTAAATTCATTTTGCAACATCCAAGGATTATGAAAACACGATATGCGCAAACTGTTGTTAGAGCGAGTTTTATTCTAACATTAGCTTTTCTTTTTATAGTCCCCGAAGTTTTCGGGCAATACTTTGGGCGCAATAAGCCTTCCTATCGAAGATTTGATTTTCAGGTTTTTCAATCTCCCAACTTCGAAGTTTATCATTACTTCAACAACGATTCCGTTCCATTATCCATAGCACAGTCGTTGGAGAAGTGGTATGTAAGACAAAAATTATTTTTCGGGGATACATTTGATGTGCGAAGCCCGGTGCTCATTTATGGAAACCATCCTGAGTTTCAGCAAACACGAACTATAGGAGGTACCATTAGCATAGGCACCCAAGCTTTTGCAGAAGCTTTAAGAAATCGGATTGTGATGCCTGTACTGGAAACTAATGCCCAGATGGATCATGTTATTGGGCACGAGATTGCCCACATTTTTCATTTCCGGGCTATGTTCGAAAACGATAGCCTATCTATGAACTCCATGCGCAATCTTCCACTTTGGTTTGTTGAAGGTATGGCAGAGTACTTTTCCATAGGCGGTATTGATACGCACACGGCAATGATCATGCGCGATGCAATCCATAAGGATGAGTTTCCTACGCTCGAAGATATGACACGCAACTTTAGATTCAATCCCTATCGTTTCGGTCATAGTTTCTTCGCCTTTTTTGGTCGCACTTGGGGCGATTCGCTCATAACACCTTTGTTTTTAGAAACTGCAAAGTTTGGCTACGAAAGAGCATTGGAGAGGATTGTGGGTCTAAGTGCAACCACAGTTGGCAATCTATGGAAAGAATCTCATAGAACTCACTTTGGGCCTCTCATGGCAGATTCTGCACGACACATTGCTCCAGGAAAAAGGGTTGTAAGCGATAGAAATGCAGGCGAAATGAACCTTAGTCCCTCCATAAGCCCTGATGGTAAGTTTATTACTTTTTTCTCTGAAAGAGATTTGGTTACCCTCGATTTGTTTCTTGCTGATGCCCAAACTGGAAGAATTATCAGGAAGCTCAACAGTTCCCTGCGAAATCAGGATATTGACGGATTCAACTTCTTTGAGTCGGTGGGTACTTGGTCGCCCGATAGTAGGAAATTTGCTTATGTAGTAGTAAAGCAAGGACAACATCAGCTTTCGATTGTAGATGTAAATCGACCACGGCGTACCCGAATTATAAGAATTCCCGGGATTCTATCATTCAATAATCCCACATGGTCTCCCGATGGCAACAATATAGTTTTTAATGCGATTGTAGATGGTCATAGGAACCTTTATAAATACAATTTTGCATCCAATACTGTCGAACAGTTGACCAACGACCGTTATTCCTACATTCATGCAAGTTGGTCGCCCGATGGTCGTTATTTGGCATTCGCTACCGATCGCCCTCAGACTACGCAAATGAATCAGCCCATAAATTTTCGTTTTAATTTGGGCATAATGAATATGTATGGACCTGTGCGAAACATCAGGGTTCTGGATGTATTTCCTCAGGCCAATAATGTAAACCCCCTATGGGCTTCCGATGGAAATGGATTATATTTTCTATCCAACCGAGATGGCTATCGCAATATCTACTTTGTAGATTTACAAGGCATAAATCAGGTGTATCAACTTACCGATTTATATACCGGTGTAAGCGGCATAACCCAACTCTCGCCTGCAATGAGTATTTCACGGGGCACTGGTGATTTGATTTATAGCCATTTTCAAGAAGGAAAATATTTTATTTACCGTGTTGAGTCTGCCCAATTTGAGAAACGACCCGTAGATCCCTTGCTGGTAGATTTCACAGCGGGCACGCTGCCACCTTTCAATATGGCTGTTTTGCCACTAATAGACCCAAAGTTGGCTTACGAGCCTGCAGCTCCTATTTTCCCAGTAGACTCTTTTGCGGTAACTCCATTTGAATCGCGTTTTAGGCTGTCGCATATCGGTAGTTCAGGTGTGGGTATGGCAACCAACCGATTTGGTACAGGTCTGGCCGGTGGAGTTTCCATGTTGTTTACGGATATCACAGGCGACAACCAATTGTTTGGCGCATTTGCAGTGAACGGAGAAATATACGACTTTGGCGGGCAAATAGGCTACATGAATCAAAGAGGTCGTATTCGTTGGGGCGGTATGATTTCGCATATTCCTATGCCATTCGCATTTATGCGCTTAGGTATAGATACCCTTACTACTAGCCGAGGTCCCATAATTGTAGATAACCTGCAGTTGTTGCAATATCGTATTTTTGAAAATCAAATGATGGGATTTGCATTTTTCCCTATTTCCACAACTCGTAGAATTGAAGCTTCTGCAAGCCTTGCTTGGTACTACTACCGCATCGATGCTTGGAATAACTATTACTACCAAGGATTTATGATTGGGCAGGACCGCGAGAGGTTGGAGGCACCACCAGGTTTCAATCTCCAACGCATAGGTATTAGTTATGTTGGCGACAACTCCTATTTTGGAATGGCATCGCCTATAAGGGGGCAACGGTTTCGGTTTGGCATAGAGCAGGTTTTTGGCAGTGCCAATATGACCAACATAACTGCCGACTTCAGGCAATACTTCCAATTACGCCCATTTACATTAGCATTCAGAACCACCCACTTTGGGAGATATGGTAGTGGTGCCGATAATCAAAATATTTTCAATCCCTTGTACTTGGGTTTTCCAGGTTTTGTGCGGGGGCTAGATTATAGTTCTCTGCAGAGGCTGCAAGGCGGGTCGTTGGTGCAAGATGAGAGTATTTTCGATTTTCTGCTGGGGAGCAAAGTTCTACTTGCAGGCGCAGAGATTCGCCTGCCCCTTACAGGTCCTGAACGATTAGCGGTCTTCTCATCAAGTATTTTGTTTACCGAGTTTAACCTCTTCTTCGATGCTGGTGTAGCTTGGCAGGAAGATCATATTCTAACCTTCGATCCCAACTATGCAAGAGCAAGTAACAAAAGGTTTCCATTCTTCTCTATTGGCCCCTCGGTTCGTATCAATGTATTTGGCGCACTCATAGTAGAACCGTTTTTTGCATTCCCATTTCAAACAGAAATGCCCACAAGGGGCGTGTGGGGAATCAACTTCCTACCAGGCTGGTAGATTTGGGTAGTCTGTAAAATTATAACGGGAGAAAAACACAGCTGTG
>DMJL01000198.1 GCA_003451785.1 Bacteroidales bacterium | reverse complement strand
ACGAGAGATGAAGATTTTGTGGTTCACATTTTTTCGGCTACCAATCACAACTACCTATTGATTTTTACCGAGCAAGGTAAGTGCTATTGGATGAGGGTTTTTGAAATACCCGAAGGTACGAAAGTAGGCAAAGGCAGAGCAATTCAAAACCTCATAAACATTGCGAGCAACGATAAAATTAAAGCAATTGTTAATGTTAAAGACCTCGCCGACCCAGAGTATCTGACAAACAACTACATAGTGCTGTGTACCCGCAAAGGAACCATCAAAAAAACCAGTTTGGAAGCATATAGCCGTCCAAGGCAGAATGGTATCATTGCTATCAATATTAATGAAGGCGACGAACTGATTGAAGCTAACCTCACCAATGGTAAAAGTGAAGTAATCATCGGTTTGCAAAGCGGCAAAGCAATTCGTTTTAATGAAGCCACAGTAAGACCTATGATGCGAAATGCTAGCGGTGTAAAAGCAATAACATTGGCATCAGCAGACGATTGCGTTGTTGGCATGGTTTGTGTAGATGACGAAAATAGCAGCATTTTGGTAGTTTCTGAAAATGGATTTGGCAAAAGATCACCAGTTTCGGAGTATAGGGTTACCAATAGGGGAGGTAAGGGAGTAAAAAGCCTTAACATCACCGATAAAACAGGAGCCATGATAGCCTTGGTAAATGTAGTGGACAACGACGACCTGATGATAATCAACAAATCGGGTATGACTATCAGAATGCCTGTTGCAAGCTTAAGGGATATGGGTAGGGCTACTCAAGGAGTTAGGCTAATTGCACTCAAAAATGATGATGCCATTGCAGCAATCACTAAGGTTGATTCAGATGGAATAGAAGATGCAGACATTATCGAAACCAATGCGCCGGAAACTACAGTTGAT
The DNA here is from genome assembly GCA_003451785.1 of Bacteroidales bacterium. GTDB lineage: Bacteria > Bacteroidota > Bacteroidia > Bacteroidales > UBA7960 > UBA7960. The sequence continues at coordinate 4,621 of DMJL01000198.1, read as the reverse complement.
GAATAGCTGAGCCAAAAGTTTTAAAAAATAACTTGAATAATAATTTTCTTTTAATCATACATTTGCACAAATTTTTCAACCCAACAAAATCTTTCAATCATGAAACAAATTTTATCTGCGGTAGTGTTGAGTCTTGTTTTTGCAGGCATGGTCTATGGACAAGCTCGCGATGTAAGAAGGGCCAGCGCACAAATAGGCAGGGGCAACCTTGCCTTGGCTAAGCAATACATTGATGCCGCATTGAATGACCCCCGTGCTGCAGCCGATGCACAAACATTTACTGTGAGAGCACAGGTATATATGGAAATTTTTAACAGCCCAGATTCAGCTGTTAGAAATCTGCACCCCGATCCGTTAGCTGTAGCCGATCAAGCTCTTATCAGAGCACAGGAATTGGATACTGAAAACAGGCGTATGCTCGACATCCAAAGATTTCTGCTGATTTTGCCCGAACTTATATACAACAATGCAGTAGAGCACTTTCAGAACAATCGCTTCGAGCAAGCCAGCAATGCATTTATGAGATCGTTTGATATTGTTCAAACATCCTTCAATACCATCGATACTACTACCCTCTATAATGCCGCATTGGCCGCTGAGATGGGTAATAACTTCCCTAAAGCATTAGAGCTTTACAACAGGCTAATTGAACTAAATTATCCGCAACCATTCATTTTCTCTTCGCTTGCAACTATTCAGCTTGCCAAAGGAGATACTGCTAAGGCATTGGAAGTGTTGGGTGTAGGTAGAGAAAAATATCCTGAAAATCTTAACCTTATCTTTACTGAAGCCAATATTTATATTTTCACAAGGCAAACAGATAAAGCTAAAAATATTTTGCAATTGGCTGTCAATTTAGATCCGCTGAATCCAAACTTGCATTTCGCTTTGGGTGCTAATTTTGATAATATGGCCCAAGACACCTTGCGCACAGTTGAAGATAGACTTTTTGCGTACAATCAGGCTGTGCAGGCTTATCAAAGGGCCATCGAAATCAATCCTGAATATTTTGATGCAATTTATAATTTAGGGGTACTTCATTTCAATGAGGGTGTTAGAATCTTCGAAGCAGCAGATAGACAACTTCGTAAGAATCCTACCACAGCCGGTTTCAGAGCTTATCAAGTAGAAGAAAAGAGATTTCAGGAGCAGTGGCTCAAAGCCCAACCATTTTTGGAAAAAGCCCTCACTATGATTAACAGCGATGATCCAAACTACGATATTGTAATTGTTTCGCTTATGCAGTTGTATGCAAGAACAAATCAACCTGAAAAACTTCAGGAGATTCAAGCAATATATCGCCAAATTCGAGGCACTGAAGAATAGGTGAGCATTTATGCAGATTGGAAGGGGCTATTAAGCCCCTTTTTTTGTTGAATCCAGGGTGTGCTTTGCTGCGAATCTTTTCAACAGCTTTTGCCTAAAGAACCCTTCAAACCCCGAAGGGATGGAATATTCATAGAGGGGTGATATAGAGCTAATATTTCATGGAATTACAAATCCAGCCCTTTTTGGCAGGGCTAAAGCCCGATTTTTCATGTTTCATGCTTCCCACGAACTAAAGGTCGGGGTTACTGCATAATTTTACAACCCCGTAGGGGTGAGATTTTCATGGAAAATAATCCAACCAAGCGGGTGTAATGTTAAAATTTACATTTAACATAATATTAATTATAAGACAAATTATGTAGGAATTTTTGTATGACCAATTAGTAAAAATAATGCGAAATTAGATTTTGAACAATACAGCAACTGCATAGGCCGCAACACCTTCGTTGCGACCTACAAATCCCATACCTTCGTTTGTAGTAGCTTTAATGCTCAATGATCCAGAAGGCAATTCTAATATTGTTTGTAAGATTTGCTTCATTTCAGCAATAAATTGGCTAACTTTTGGTGCTTCCAAGCAAAGGGTAACATCAATATTCCCAATGTTAAATCCCGTGTTCTTAATCAAGCTAAAAGTTTTTGATAATAAGATTTTACTATCAATATCCTTGAGCGATGCATCGGTGTCAGGGAAATGATTACCAATATCGCGCATCCCGGCAGCCCCCAGCAGTGCATCCATAATTGCATGGATTATTACATCGGCATCAGAGTGTCCTATGGCACCCATATTGCCAGGAATTTGTACTCCACCCAACATAAACTTCCTACCTTCAGCAAGTTTATGAATATCATAACCAAAACCTACCCTTATATTCATATAGTGCTGAACTGGATATTATCTTCCTAAGGCGTCGAAATTCAGCTTTAGGCTAAATCTTAGTACATTTTCTAATGGACTTCTTTGCGCAAGCGGTACCACATAAGAAAAATCGAGTCCAAATACATTATATTTCAGTCCTAAGCCTAAGGTAAAAAACTTACGGTCGCCTTTAGTTTCATGCTCGTGAAAATAACCTGCCCTTATGGCAAATTGCTCGTCGTAAACGTATTCCAAACCAACGGAATAGGTTATTTCGTTGAGTTCTTCGCGGAAACCGCCCGGGGCATCTGAGAAAGAGCCGAAAATGCCAGATGCAACAGTTCTATTGGGATTTCGTCCAGCTTCTATTACATATTCTCCATCGGCTCCTATCACGAGCTGCCCGGTATTTGGGTCGCGCTGAAAAATTGGAGGTGTTGGAACCAAGAGTTTGTTAAGATCAACCATTACAGAGAATTGATTGAAGTCATCAATTTCGAAAGTCAAAGATGGTCCCATTCGAAGGTTAATGGGGATGAAATTTGCATTAATTTCGTCAGAATAGCTGATCTTGTTACCAATATTTGAAATGTTTACACCTGCAGAAAAGATAGCAGGCATTCTTCCAAATTCTACTTCTCTAGTATAAAAAGCCGATACATCGGCGGCAACAGCCATACCGGGTCGTGTTTCCATTCCACCTACAAATTGGCCTTGGGTAAGATTGCTATAAATGAATCTTGCAGCTACTGCACCCGAAAAATGTTCTCCAAGTTTGCGGGCGTATGCAAGACTCACTGCAAACTCATTGGGTCGCACCGGAAACAATACTTGTCCTGCTTCGTCGGTAAAATTTATTTCTCCCAATGTAAAATAAGCTAACGAGAATGCAACAGTTTGAATATCATCAATCCTGCGAAAACCACTTAAATACGATAGATTTATATCTGGCACAAGGGCACGGAGCCAAGGCGTATAACTCAGGGAAAATCCCATTTCTTGGTCAATAAATGCAAATTTGGCTGCATTCCAATGCAAGGAATTGGCATCGGGCGTAGATGAAACACCGGCATCGCCCATGCCTCCGGCTCTGGAATCGGGAGCAATCATCAGAAATGGTACGGCAGTGGTTATGGTATTAAGCCTTTGTCCTAATACTTCGCCGTAAACAGGCGCAGCCTGCCCTTTAATGTTAGTGGATTGAAAAATCAAAAAGCTAAAAAGTGCAATTGAAAAGAATATGCGGTTCATATTAACAATAGATTGGAGTGAATTAGCAAAACTTATTGATACTAAAAATTAAATAGAATCAAATGCCTTTAAAATATTAAAGCATTTACCCTTTAAAACAGCCCGCAAATATAACGATTTAAAGCCATTCCTATTGTGTGTACAAACAGGAAATGCATAGTAGAAAGGAGAACCGCCTCTCCCCTACCGAATAACTACAAGCCGCTGAGATTTGGTTGATTGATGCCCCTCTGGTGTTGTAACTAACAGCCTGTAAATATAAACTCCATTGCCCAATAGTCTGCCCTGTAGATCTTTGCCGTCCCATCGCACAGGTGTAGAAGCAAATCCTGGCGAATTGATAGTAGTGCGGATTTCCTGAACCAATTTGCCGCTCATGTCGAAAATTTGAATACGAGTGTCCAAATCAGTAAACGGCATATTGTGGCTAAAGCGAAAGAATGTTTCTTGTGTAAAAGGATTTGGGTAATTCAGTAGGTTTTCTAATGCTAAAATTGCTGAGTGGGATACATAGAATTCGATAGTAGATTGGGTGGGATTATTATGGGTATCCCATGCCCTAAGTGTGAGAGTATTAACTCCCGCAGGTAAATTTCCCAACGGATAAACAATTCTACCTTGTGTGAAGTCGTCGAGGTTGTTTTTGAAGAAATCGTTAAGAATTATAGGTTCTCCGGTTTTGTTGTTTAAGAAAGCAACCATATCATGGCCTATTCGACCAGTGATGTTAATGCCGCTACTATCGCGCAAAAGGGCTAATAGAACAGGGTTTTGATTTGTGGTACCACCGCTTACAAAAGTGGTATCGTTTAAGAAAAGACGAATTTCCGGTCCATTATCGTCTATAGCAGCACTTGTATATGAGCCACCAATAATGAAATCTTGAAAATGACCGTGGGCATCGTTGATTCCATCATCGGCATAGAAACTCATTCTTCCTCTCCCGAACCTATAGTTGATGTTTGCGGGCACATTGAAGGAGAAGGAAAACTGCCCATCCACAACTTTGGTTTTGCCTCTGAAAATGATTGCATCCCACACGGAAAAATCAGCAATAAAACTATCGCTATCATTTGCTAAAGTTCTATAGTTCGATCGTTTGTCGAAAACCGTTGGAAACAAATATCCCTGATAATTTTGCAACCGCTGACCAGCTCTATCGGTAATATAGCCACTGAC
>DMJL01000125.1 GCA_003451785.1 Bacteroidales bacterium | reverse complement strand
GCCGAGGTAGCCGTTAGGGCATCTATTTTTGAAAGGAACATGGAAAGCCCTGTGTCGTTGCGGCGAATAGGCATTCAGGAGATCGAACGAAGCCCGGGAAGCAATCGCGACATATCGAGGGTGATTCAATCGTTGCCGGGCGTTGCTTTCACTCCTTCCTTTAGAAACGATGTAATCATTCGCGGTGGAGGACCTTCGGAGAATCGATTTTTCTTAGATGGTATCGAGATTCCCACCATCAATCACTTTTCTACCCAAGGCTCCAGTGGAGGTCCATTGGGTATTATTAATGTAGATTTTATTCGCGAAGTAGAAATGTATTCGGGAGCATTTCCGGCCAATAGAGGCAATGCCCTAAGTTCGGTGTTTGAGTTTAGGCAAATTTCGGGCAACCGCGATAGGCTAAATACCCGTGCAACCATTGGAGCTAGCGATATTGCGCTTTCGCTAGATGGCCCAATTAGCGAAAATACTTCTATGATCTTTTCTGCAAGAAGGTCTTATCTGCAATTTCTTTTCAGCCTATTAGAACTTCCTTTTCTCCCTACTTATAATGGGTTTCAGTTTAAAACCAACACCCGAATTGGTCAAAACAGGGAGTTGAATATAGTGGGGATAGGTGCTATCGACAATTTTCGATTGAATCTTGAAGCCAATGAAACGGAAGAACAACAAACCACACTCGATTTGCTTCCTGTAAACAATCAGTGGAACTATGCTTTGGGTATTACCTACCGAATTTTTAGAGAAAATGGTTCCGATTTCTTTGTACTAAGCCGCAATATGCTCAGAAACACTGCATTCAAATATCCGGGAAACAATGAAGCACTCCCCCGAAGTTTGGATTATGTTTCGGATGAAATTGAAAACAAATTTCGTTTCGAACGAACTACCAATGTAAACAATTTTAGATTCAACTTCGGAGTAGGTGGTGAATATGCCAAATTCAATGCAGATAATAACCAATTGCTATTTTTCGACAATCAACTCAGGGAAGTAAGTACTTTCTCAGAATTCGATATGTTTAAATGGAGTGCTTTTGGGCAGGCTACAAGAAGTTTGTTCAACAATCGTCTGTCGCTTTCGTTGGGTGTGAGGGCTGATGCAAACAACTTCTCGCAAAGTATGTCCAATATGTTCGAACAAATTTCTCCGCGTATTTCTGCTTCCTATCAACTTGCAGAAGATCTGTTTCTGAGTGCCAACATGGGCAGGTATTACCAAATGCCTTCGTATGTAACCCTTGGATTCAAAAATCCGGCGGGTGTGATGATCAACAGAGAAAATAATTTGCGTTATATTTCAGTTAATCATTTTGTTGGAGGTGTAGAATGGCGCCCGTTGGCCAATAGCAAGCTAACCTTAGAAGGATTCTATAAAAATTATGGCAATTACCCCTTTTCCGTGCGCGATTCCATTGTGATTGGAAGCCAGTCAACCGATTTTGGCATATTTGGAAACGAAGAGGTGGTTTCTACAGGCACCGGAAGAGCTTTTGGAACCGAGTTGTACTTCCGTGCTGAAGATCTTGCCGATTTCAATGTGTTTCTTTCTTACACTTTTGTAAGAAGCGAATTTCGGGATATTTCCGGCAATTTCGTTCCCTCCCGTTGGGACAACCGCCACATTCTTATCCTCACTGCATTGCGTGAGTTGGGGCGCAATTGGGAAATAGGCTTTAAATGGCGATTTTCGGGCGGCTCACCCTATACCCCATTCGACCTTGAGTTCTCATCCCGTAGAGATGCCTGGGATGCGCAAAATAGGCCTTACTTCGACTATTCGCGATTCAATCAAAACAGGTTTCCGAGTTTTCATCAACTCGATATAAGGATCGACAGGCAATTTTTCTTTGATAATTTCAGCATCATGGCTTATTTGGATATTCAAAATGTCTACAACTTTCAATCCCGTTTGAACGACACTGTGGTGAGAGAACGAGATGCCAATGGGCAACCCATAGTGATAACCGATAGGGATGGTGTAGAAAGATACAGCCTAAGAAGCATTGAGAACCTCACAGGCACTGTGCTTCCATCTATTGGACTTATTTTTGAATTTTAATTGAGTTGTTATGATGCACAAAAATTCAATTTTAACAAAACGGCAACACCCCAAAATGCAGAAATTCATGAGCCATTCGACAGAAGTATCATCAAGAAAAGCATTCGGTAGCCATGTTGCTGCATTTGCAAAATTTCTCATGCATACAATTATGGGGGTTCTCCTTGTAGGATTCCATACTATGCCTTCATTTTCCATAACCGGCAACGAGCCTGAGCGACAAAGGCGTGGCAGAGCCGCAAGAAATGCAGAGTTGCAAGAAATCCGCACCACTCTTCAGCCTGATGGCGTGCCATTGATTGTTAGCGTTGAAAGGGGTACTGCCCACAACCATCCTTTAATGGCTATATGGATAGAGGATTTGGAAGGAAATTACATTCAAACGCTATTCGTAGCGCAATCTATAGCCAAAGGAACTTTTGCTTTTGGCGATCCATCTTCGGGTAAATGGATGCCGGGGCCTATTCAGCGGCCAGCATCCCTGCCCTATTGGGCACACAAAAGGGGCATAAAATCAGAAACAGGCTGGTTTGTGCCACACCATAACGACCCCATGCCCGATGCTATTACAGGAGCTACCCCCAAAGCGGGATTTCGCCTAGTTACGCAAATTCCCAATAATATTTATGCTCCTTTTAATGTTTTATTGGAAATTAACCAATCCTGGGATTGGAACTACTACTGGACAAACAACAAGTTTCCCCACGATATGCAGTATTTCAGCTCGGCACAACCTGCGGTAGTCTATAGAGTTACCTTAATGCCCGGGCAAACCCAAACGGTTTTTCACATGTTGCCGATTGGGCATAGCCACTGGAATGGCTCCACAGGCGAGCTGTTTACCAATCTCTCAACCATCACCACGGCCTTGCAGATTGTTAGGAGAGCAACTGTTACATTGGGCAATTAGTCAAATTATAGCTTGTAGAAGCAGTATTTGTAATTAAAGCAGGTAGATATTTTACCAAGCCAAAATGAATTTTGGTAAAGGAATTAAGCGATTTGCAATGATTAAACCAGATTAGGTGGTTTAAATTCAACAACCAGCATGATAAGGTTTATGTGGAATATAAATCCTCTGCGCCCCATCCAATCTATCATACAAAACGAATCAGGGCGGTTACTTCTGATGAAGCAACCGCCCTGATAATATTTACGAAATTAAGGATTACCTTACTTCGAAAGCAGTTAGCTCAATAACAACTTTTACTTTATCCTTGCACGCTTTTGGAGCAGCGGCAGCAGCAACTGTATCCACAGGAGCCACAGCAGCATCAGCTACTGGAGCAGCAGCGGCAGCTTGTCCACAGCCACAAGTAGCAGCAGGAGCAGCAGGAGCAGCAGCGTCGGCAGTCTTGCAGCAAGTGCCTGGCTGGGTACCACAGCATGCACCTTCAGCTTTTTTGTGTGCACCGCAACCAGCAGCTTTTTGGCAGCCACTAGCTTTAACTAATCCTGACAAGGAAATTTCCTGACCTACCATTTCTTGCGTAAACTGTGCAGCGTGTTCGCCAAGTTTCACAACAACATACTGATCGGGAGCGTCAATAGCGGCAACTTTTATCTTGTCACCTGCTGTTTCGCATAAGCGACTGATAACGCCTGTGAATTGTACTTGCTGACCTTCGAGTTCATCTGGATTAGCAACAAGCTGAGCGATTTCAACTTGAGTGCCTTCGAGTTGAGCAGCCCTTGGGCCACATGCTGCAAAAAACAAAGCAGCCAAAAATACTAAAGCAATTCTTTTCATGTAATAGTTTGATTTTTAGTTTTATAAAACTCGGTGCAAAGGTA
>DMJL01000092.1 GCA_003451785.1 Bacteroidales bacterium | reverse complement strand
CAGGCAAAATCACCTGCTCCAGACCATGTTTTAGCGAAAGCGGAATAGCAGTGTTGTTAATATCTTGCGAAGTAAGTCCGAAATGCACAAACTCCTTGTATTGCGCAATACTAAGCACTTCAAAGCGGGATTTAATGAAATACTCAACGGCTTTAATATCGTGGTTGGTGGTTGCCTCAATTTGCTTAATTGCTATAGCATCTTGCTCAGAAAACTCTGAAACAATGGCATCTAAATCAGTAAGTTTTTCAATAGGAAAATTCTCCAATCCCACAAGGTGCATTTGCACAAGTTGCTTAAAATATTCTATCTCAACAAATAAGCGATATTTGATTAATCCAAACTCCGAAAAGAAGCCTGATAGCGGCGTAGAATATTTAGCATATCGACCATCAATAGGGGAGATGCAATATAGCCTTGATGCATTCATGTTTTTTTAAAAAAAAATTAATGATACCTGCATATAAAGTTACCTCACAAAATATAAATAGCTACCTGTTTATATTTCTTTTTTCTAATAATCAGGCATTTCTGTTACAAAAACACCATTTTGGGCTTTCAATCTCTTGTTGCTTGCTCAAGTTTAATCATCTGACACCAACTTTTGATACCCTATCTTTTGGTGGACATTTGGTTGACTTATAAAATAAAAATCCGCAGGTTGGATCCTGCGGATTATATATTCGGCAATTTTACTTACCCCGCCTTTGTGCCTCTTGTTGTTTTTGCATTTTTTCTAAGCGTTCTACCCACGAAGATTTCTTTATAGGCTTCTTCTTGTTTTCCTCAATCTGTGCCCTGAGTTTGTCTTCGTTTACAAATAATTTGAAAATGTAGGTTTGGCCAATGGTAAACACATTGGTGAGGAAATAGTAGTAGCTAAGCCCTGATGCGAAATTGTTAAACATTCCGAGTAGCATTATGGGCATTATATACAACATGGCTTTCATACCGGGCATTTGCGCCCCTGTACTCATCATTTGTGAGTTGAGGTGGGTATAAATCAAAGTTGAAACAGTCATCAGGAGCGTGAACAAACTCACATGGTCGCCATAAAACGGTATTGTGAAAGGCAGGCTAAGGATGGAGTCGTACGACGAAAGGTCGTCAGCCCAAAGGAAGCCCTGCTGCCGCAATTCGATGGATGCAGGAAAGAATCTGAACATTGCCAAAAGTATGGGCAATTGTAGCAACATGGGAATACATCCGGCCAAGGGACTTACGCCTGCCTTTTTGTAGAGTGCCATGGTAGCCTGTTGCTTTTTCATTGCATCGTCGGGCTTAGGGAACTTCTTGCCAATCTCATCAATTTCTGGCTTGAGCAACTTCATTTTCGCCTGACTGAAATGCGTTTTGTAGGAGAATGGAAGTGTAACAATCTTTATGAGAATGGTAAGAATGAGAATGATGATGCCGTAGTTGATATTGAAACCATCCAAGAAGTTGAAAATCGGAATAATCACAAATCTGTTTATCCATGCAGTAAGGAAGAATCCCCATCCAAGCGGTATTTGCCGTTCTAAGAGCAAATCGTAACCTTTGAGGGTATTGAAATGGGTAGGTCCCATATAGAGTTGCATGGGCAAATGGTTGTCGGCACGAGGTTCCAAGTCCATATTTACAGTCATGGACATGTTTTTGGTGTGTGCCGTATCGGTTTCCTCTACAAAGGCAGATGAAACACTTCCGCTGGCAAAGCCATTTTGAGATATGAGCGTTGTAGTGAAGAATTGCTGTTTGAAAGCAACCCACCTTAGGGTAGTTGCCAACTCCTCATTTTCATCTCGTGTTTCCCTTAGGCGAGAGACCTCGTTGTTTATAAATTTGTAAAAAATGGTGGTGTTGTTTTGCTCATTGAGCAAACTTTTTTCTAATCGCGGGAATTTTACATTCCAATCCAAAGTAGCCATATTGCCACTACCGGCCAAGGCTTGGGCGGTTCCAACAAAATTGATATGAAAATCTATCAAGAAATCATCGCCTCTAAGCTTGTATAGAAATTCTATGTAACTGGGATTTTCTGATGTGTGGGTTAGGGTGTGCAGCCTCATAGCCAGAGTGGCAGAATCGGCACCCGATACAATGATTTCCGTTTGCTGATCGAACCTTGCATCGGGAAAATAGGGACTAAAAAACAGTTGGGATGTGTTGATGTTTCTATTTTCGGCAAAAAACTGGAGCGCAAAATTATTGTTCTCGCCTTCAAAAAGCAGCAAGGGTCTTTGATCCCATGTTTTAAAGTTTTTTAGCTCGGCAGAGTAGATATGACCGCCGCGTGTGCTAATTTTTAGCCGCAAGTGGTCGTTCTCTAAGGTTATGAATTCCTGTGTCCCAACAGCACCTGAAGCAAACTGCCCGAGCATCCCTGTTAGCTGAGCTGCTTGTGCGGTATCAAGTTCTGCCATATTGGTTACCTGGGGTATTGGCACCGGCATTTCTTGCATTTGTTGAGCTTGTTGCTCTTGCGCTGAAAGGGCTTGCTGTGCCGCCAGCTCCTGTTGTCTTACAACTGCAATGCTATCTTGAATGCGTTGGGCCTCCTGCCGTTCTTCAGGTGAAGGTGCAGAGATTATGCTGTATCCGATCATTATCACAGCAATTAGCACCAAGCCAATAATGTTGTCTCTACTCATTTTATATCAAAAATTTAGGTGTGCAAAGATAGGGTAAAAGGCTGTAGAATTTAAGCCTTTTTGCAAAAACATATTAAGCAAGAATTGCCAATTATTGGGCTGCATCATCGCCTTTGCTGATAGCGGCACCTACAAAGCACACAAATAGCGGATGGGGGGCTTCTACAGTGCTTTTGTATTCGGGGTGAAATTGTACTCCTACAAAAAAGGGATGATCAGTAAGCTCCATGATTTCAACAAAATTCCCTTGAGGATTTATGCCAGTGGCTATCATGCCGTGCTGCTCAAATTGCTGTAGATAATCGTTATTGAATTCGTACCTATGGCGGTGGCGTTCTGAGATGGTTTTCTGATTATAGATTTTCCGGGCAAGGGTATCTTCTTTTATTACACATGGGAAAGCTCCAAGCCTCATAGTGCCACCCTTGAGAAATACTCCCTTTTGATGTTCCATAAGATCTATTACAGGGTAGTCGGTTTTAAGGTTCATTTCAGTAGAATGTGCGCCCTTTAATTGCAATACATTGCGAGCAAATTCAATTACAGCGCATTGCATACCCAAACAAATTCCCAGAAAAGGAATGCGGTTTTCGCGAAGGTATTTTATTGATGCTATCTTGCCCTCAATGCCTCTATCGCCAAATCCAGGGGCAACTATTACACCCGAAAACCCTGTGAGCAACGAAGCAGCATTCTCTTCCGTTATTTCCTCTGATTGAATTAACTTCAACTTCACTTTGCAATGGTGGATTGCACCTGCATGGGTGAGCGATTCAATGATGGATTTGTAGGAGTCCACCAATTCTACATACTTTCCTACCAGTGCAATATTAACAGTCCTCTTGGGTGTTGACAGGCGGGCTATGCATTCTTCCCACTTTTCAAGATTGGCTTCTTTCACTGGTTTAAGCCCCGTTTTTTCGAGCACTACACGGTCAAGCTGCTCTTCGCGCATTAGTATGGGCACTTTATAAATACTATCAGTATCCATGGATTCTATTACCGACGATGCCTTAACATTGCAAAACAGAGCAATTTTGTTGCGAATGCCATCGTTTATGGGTCTTTCGGTGCGGCACACCAAAATATCGGGTTGCACCCCATATTCGAGCATGGTTTTCACAGAATGCTGGGTAGGCTTGGTTTTCAATTCTTTGGCCGCAGCCAAATAGGGTATAAGGGTAAGGTGTATCACAATTGCGCGGTTACCCATTTCCCATTTTATTTGCCTTATTGCCTCAATATACGGCAGAGATTCTATATCGCCGACTGTTCCACCGATTTCTGTAATGACAAAATCAAATTTTCCACCTTCACCAAGGAGTTTAATGCAATGTTTTATCTCGTCGGTAATATGCGGAATCACCTGCACGGTTTCGCCGAGATAATCGCCGCGTCGTTCCTTCTCAATAACGCTTTGATAAATTCTACCTGTGGTAACATTGTTGGCTTTGGAAGTAAACACATTCAAAAAACGCTCGTAATGCCCCAAGTCGAGGTCCGTTTCGGCACCATCTTCTGTAACGAAACATTCGCCATGCTCATAGGGATTTAGTGTGCCGGGATCAATATTAATGTAGGGGTCGAGCTTTTGGATGGTAACCGAGAAATTTCTTGCCTGAAGCAACTTGGCCAACGAAGCCGAGATGATACCCTTGCCAAGAGATGATGTAACTCCACCGGTTACGAAGATGTACCTTGTGTTGTCTTTTTTGTTAGCCATGTTACCAATGGGTTATTAAGGGTGAATAGGCACAATTTTTTTTAAAGGTGCGAAAGTAATAGTTTGCGGCTTTTCTCCAAACAACATTTTCTATAAATTACCATATTTGGCTTCTAAATTCCTATTCGGCATCTTGCTTATTGCCCCTGCATGGCCTGCTTTTTTGACTGCTACTTGTTTTGGTTGCCAATTCGGCGAATCCGTTATCTGCTTGCGGTTTGGTAGGGGTATCCTGCCCAAAATCGCAGCCCCCGGCTTTTCTTACAAGATAATAACCCACTGCAAGCGCCACTAATAAACATCCAATACCTATTATTTCAAGTCCAGACATTTTATCGAAATCCATAACAATTACTTTGCGGGCAACTGCCATTACCGCAACTAATATTACAACCTCCACATGCATTACATGCTCCTTTAGGTAAACCTTCACAGTATCGAGCAACTCAATGCCAATGAGCACCATTAGGAATGTACCAAAAAGACTTAATAGGTCGGGTAGTGCTACCAATTGTGGGGTAACAACAATGGAAAGTGCAAATTCGTAGGCTAATTGAAGCGTAGCAACTACAAGCAGCAGGGTCATCATCACTATAAGTGCCTTAATTATAATGCGTTCTACATAGTTTGAACCTCTTATAATGAAGTGATCTTTTTTACCGTTTTCTGTCATGATTTTCGCTTTTTGAATGAAAGTTTGAAGAAGTTCGGATTATTTAGAAAAATATTTTTCTAATGAAGTTTGTGGTCATTTTGTTAATGCTGATATCACAAACATCCCCCAACAGCCTACAAAAAATAAATTTCGACAATTCTTTACCGCATGGTTGGAAAAAAGCTTCGCAAATTTCGGAAATTTTTATTGCTTTCGTTGCTGAAAAAAGGTCTCATTTTCTGTAAACGATTGGTTTTGCTATAATTACTGAAAGTTGACAATTCTAAAATATTCATGCAATACATTGAATTTTATGATGTATTATGCAACAGAAATTTTCATTTTTTCGATATATGCTTTAGGATTATTGTTTGTAAAAATTGCACTACCTGCAACAAGCATATCGGCACCTGCCTTTGCCAACTGTGCAGCATTTTCGAGTGTTACACCACCATCTACCTCAATAAGCAAATTAGGATTAACCTGAGTTTTTAATATCCGCAGTTCATTTAGCCTGTTATAAGTATTTTCGATAAACTTCTGCCCGCCAAAACCGGGGTTTACCGACATAAGCAGCAGAAAATCGGCATCGGGCAAAATATCCCTTAGCAGGGCAACCGGATTGTGTGGATTGATTACCACCCCAGCCTTCATTCCCAATTGTTTTATTTTTTGCAAGGTGGAGTGCAAGTGTGTGCAGGTTTCGTAATGCACACTCAGCATATCCGCCCCCGCATTTCTAAATTCTTCTAAGTAACGCTCTGGTTTATCAATCATCAAATGCACATCCAAGGGCTTGCGGGCTATGGTTTTTATTTGTTTTATGATAGAAAACCCAAAGGAGATATTGGGGACAAAATGCCCATCCATTACATCAATATGAAACAGATCGGCAACACTATCGTTCACCATTTCCACATCCTTTCTCAAATCCAAAAAATTAGCAGAAAGTAAGGAAGGTGCAATTAAAACATTCATAAAACAGCAATTAAATTAAACTGAAAACAAAATATATATCTATTTATCAGCCAAGGTAACTTTTCAGATTTTTGCATTTAGGAAGGAGTTTTAGTTTTCTTAAAGCATTTTCCTTTACCTGCCTAACCCTTTCCCTGGTAAGCATCAGTTTCTCGCCTATTTCTTCAAGGGTATGTGGAGTGAAACCATCCAAACCATAATACAGCCTAATGATTTGTGCTTCTCGTGCTTTTAGGGTTCCAACCACCCGTTCGATTTCAATCCGCAACGAATCGGTCAAAAGTTTTTTTTCAGGTAAATCCTCTTCGTTGTTTTGTAGAACCTCTAACATGGTAATTTCTTCCCCTTGAACCAATGGTGCATCCATACTTACAGGTCGTCCTGCATGTTGGAGGGTTTGCTTAACTTCCTCTTCAGAAATAGACAAAACATCTGCAATTTCGTGGGGAAAAGGCTCTCGCTCATACTTTTGCTCAAGCATGGCAATGGTTTTGTTGATCTTATTCAGTGAGCCAATCTTGTTTAAGGGCAACCGCACAATTCTAGCTTGTTCGGCGAGTGCATTCAGTATGGATTGCCTTATCCACCACACTGCATAAGAAATAAACTTAAACCCACGAGTTTCGTCAAATTTTGTTGCTGCTTTTAGCAAACCAAGATTTCCTTCATTGATAAGGTCAGGCAAGCTCAATCCTTGGTTCAAGTATTGTTTTGATACTGAAACAACAAAGCGCAGGTTTGCTTTGGTGAGCTTTTCCAAAGCAGCCCTGTCGCCTTGCTTTATCCTTTGGGCCAGAAGTACTTCCTCCTCTGCCGAAATCAAACTCACCCTTGCAATTTCCTGAAGGTACTTGTCAACGGAAGCCGTATCTCGGTTCGTAACCTGCTTTGCAATTTTTAATTGCCTCATAATCACAGGTATTAAGGGTTTCTATTTTGGCACAGAACGGTAGTATTTTATTAACAAAAATTGATAGGTGTCATTCCGACAGCGCTGGTTTAACTTTTTGGAGGTGTATCCCTTGCCAAAAGTACTTTGCGCGAAAGTTTTAGTTTGCCAGTCTTCTTGTCTAAGTCTATCAGCTTCACTTGGATTTTTTCGCCCACTTTCAGCCCGCAGTCTTCAATATTCTCAATGCGTTTCCATGCAATCTCGCTTATGTGCAGCAAGCCTTCCTTGCCGGGAAGAATTTCTACAAACAAACCAAATGCAACAGCACTTTTGATGGTTCCTGTGTAAATTTCTCCTATTTCGGGAATGGCGGTTATGCCCTTTATCCGGTTGATTACAGCATCAATAGAATCTTTGTTTTCAGAGAAAATATCTATGATTCCGAAATCGCCAACCTCTTCAATGATAATGGTTGAACCGGTTTCGCGTTGCATTTCCTGAATAACTTTACCGCCGGGTCCTATCACAGCACCGATAAACTCCTTGGGTATGGTCATTTTTATAATACGAGGTACATGGGGTTTGTATTCGGCGCGAGGCTCCGAAATGGTTTTTTCCATCTCATCAAGAATATGTAGCCTGCCTTTGCGTGCTTGCTCCAATGCTTCTTCCAAAATTTGATAGTTCAAACCATCAATCTTAATATCCATCTGACATGCAGTTATCCCATGGCGTGTGCCGGTAACTTTAAAGTCCATATCGCCCAAGTGGTCTTCATCGCCCAGAATGTCAGACAATACTGTATATCTGTTGGTTTTAGGATCGGCAATCAACCCCATAGCTATACCCGATACCGGTCTGATGAGTTTCACACCTGCATCCAATAGCGCAAGAGTTCCTGCACATACGGTAGCCATTGAGGAAGAGCCGTTGGACTCCAAAATATCCGAAACAATTCTAATTGTGTAGGGATTATCGTTGCCCTCGGGCAAAATTGGCTTTATTGCTCTAAGTGCTAAGTTGCCATGCCCTACTTCGCGCCTGCTGGTACCACGGAGCATTTTTACTTCGCCCGTACTGAATGGTGGAAAGTTGTAGTGCAGCATGAATTTGTTCTTACCTTCATACACAGCACCGTCAATGATTTGCTCATCCAGCTTGGTACCCAATGTTACAGTAGTGAGCGATTGGGTTTCACCTCTTGTAAAAATGGCCGAACCGTGAGCCGATGGCAAATAATCTACCTCCGACCAAATAGGTCTAATTTCGTAAGGCTTGCGTCCGTCTAACCGTTGTTTCTCATCCAGTGCAAGATTGCGAACAGCCTCTTTGTGCAAGTCGCTAAAATACTTGTCAATCAATGCACTTTTTTCTTGAAGCTCTTCCTGAGTGAGTCCTTCAATAAATTCGGTCTTTAATGCCGCAACGGCTGCTTTTCTATCGGCCTTGCCTTCTGCACTCTTTGAGTTCTGATATAGCTTTTCGTAGAGTTTACTTTTCATAAGCTCGTAGAGGGCTTCATCTTTTGCGTCCGCTGGATATTCGCGCTTAGTTTTGGCTTTTTCTACCATTGCCGCCAATTCTATTTGGGCCTGGCATTGAATCTTTATGGCTTGGTGGGCCACTTTTATAGCTTCGAGCATTTCGCGCTCCGAAACTTCCTGCATCTCACCCTCTACCATCAAAATATTTTCTAAGCTGCCTGCAACTACCAATTCAATATCGGCATTGCTTATCTGACTTATGGTGGGGTTTACAATAAACTTGCCATCCAATCTGATAACCCTTACTTCTGAAATTGGTCCGTTGAAGGGTATATCCGATACTGCAAGCGCTGCCGAGGCAGCCAATCCGGCCAAAGCATCGGGTGCGTTGTTTTTTTCTGCCGAGATTAATGAAATCAACACCTGTGTGTCGGCTCTGTAACCATCTGGAAACATGGGTCTCAATGCTCTATCAACCAAGCGTGATACAAGAATTTCGTACTCGGAAGGGCGTGCTTCCCTTTTGAAAAATCCACCGGGAAATCTACCCGCAGCTGCGTATTTCTCCTGATATTCTACTGTGAGGGGCAAAAAATCTTGCCCGGTTACTAACTCTTTTTTTGCTACTACTGTTGCAAGCAACATGGTGTCGCCCATGCGAACCACTACCGAACCATCGGCCTGCTTTGCTAATTTGCCGGTTTCAATAGTTATTTTACGGCCATCCTCTAATGCAAATTCTTTCCTAATTCCCATCGTTCTTTCGTCCATCTAATCGTTTCCTTTCTTCTGTTTTCTTATTGGTGTTTAAAATATTGCCTTAATCGTCTTTTAGTAAAAGATGCTAAAAGTACAATTTTAGTGCATCAAAACAAAACTTAAAGGCATATTTGCCAATTTTTGCATTGATGCAATAAAAAAACAGGCAATTAACATTGCTAATTGCCTGAGTTTTCGATAACCTTCCAAATTTACTTACGAAGGTTCAGTTTCTTAATGAGGCTTCTGTAGCGCTCAATATCTTTGGATTTCAAATAGTCGAGCAGTTTCCTTCTCTTGCCAACCATAAGGATCAACGATCTTTGTGTTACCTTGTCCTTCTTGTTGCCCTTGAGGTGATTGGTCAAATGGCTGATCTTGTATGTGAACAAAGATACTTGGCTTTCTGCGGAACCAGTATTGGTCTCCGAGCCACTTGCTTCGGCAAAAATACCTTTTTGGATTTCTGGGGTTAAATACATGCTAAAAATTTGTTTCCGGATTCTTATGTGCCTGATTATTTCAGGAGCGCAAAATTACTACATTATTTATATTTCTGCAAATTTTTTGAAATGTTTTGCAAGCAATATTTAAAAGTTGCATAAGCGTTGAATATACCTCCTTTTCATCTGCAAAAAGTTGCGTTATTACCGAGAGTGTTTTATCAACTATTGATAGTCATACTGCCTTGTATTGAGCATTTTAGCTAATTGCATTACAAAAAAATGCTATAAATATTTCAAAATTTAGTTTTGAAAAATGGCATTGTTGTAATTAGCATTCTTCATTCAAGGCATCAAGGGGTTGGTGCAGATACTATTTCAAAGGCTATTTCTCCATTCACAAAAGTGTATTGAATGGGTAAAGTAAGAATCTCAGCTGCCGGAATCTCCATTATATCTTTTTCCAATACCACAAAATCGGCAAACTTACCAGGTTCGAGGCTGCCTTTTTCGTTTTCTTCAAACTGTGCTTTTGCCGACCAAATTGTCATTCCTTTGAGTGCCTGTTTTCTGGTTAATGCATTGTCCATTTGGAAACCTTCTAATGGCAATCCTTGGTGGTTGCGCCTTTCAAAGGCTGCATAAAAGCCGTACAAGGGATTTATGCGCTCTACCGGAAAGTCGCTTCCGTTGGGTAGCCAGCCATTTTGTTCAAGCAATTGCCTGTAGGCGTATGCTGTTTTGATTCTCTCGGGTCCCAGCCTATCAATTGCCCAAATCATATCAGAAGTGGCATGGGATGTTTGGATAGAAGGAATGATACTATACTGTCCAAACAGGTTGAAATCATCAGGATGCACTACCTGAGCGTGCTCTATCCTCCAACGGAGGTCGTTGCGTTCCTTCAGAATATCTCGATAAATATGCAACATGAGTCTAACAGCAGAGTCGCCAATACAATGGGTGTTTACCTGAAAACCAAATTTATGTGCTTCTTTTGAAACAATTCGGAGAAATTCCGGCGTGTTGAGCAACAGTCCGCTATTTGAGGGATCATCCGAATAGGGTTCTAAGAGTTTTGCGCCCCTGGAACCTAATGCCCCATCCGTAAACAGTTTTACCGACCTCACATTTAGCAAGTCGGTTTTATATTGCCCTCTTCGCATAAACCCTTCGAAATTATCTTCCGTTGGGTTTATCATTGCATATACTCTTATCTTCAACTTGCCGGCAGATTGCAATGAGTCAATCAACCGTATATCTTGGTAATCTATTCCGGCCTCACTCACGCTGGTAAGTCCGGCAGCAAATGCCAATGATTGCGCTCTCATCAATGCTCTGATATCGTCGTTGATGGTTCGTGGAGGTATCTGCTGCCTAACCAGATCAATAGCCTTGTCTATGAGCATACCTGTTGGTTGCCCATTTTGAAGCAATATTTTCCCGCCCGGCACACGGGTTTGACTTGTAATTCCAGCTCTGCGCAAGGCTTCGGAATTGGCAATAGCCGCATGGCCATCTATCCTTATTAGCAGAACCGGAACATCGGGAAAAGCTATATCTAACAAACTTTTATTGGGAAACTCCCTAACTGGCCAAAGATTTTGATCCCAACCTCTACCAATTACCCATTCTCGCGGGTTCGTTGCATGGTGCTGGCGTAGGATGCTTACAATCTCCTCGAAAGTTGTAACACCCATAAGATTTGCAGTTTCTAAGTACCTGCCAAAACCGATAAAATGGCTGTGCGGATCCATGAATCCCGGATAGACAAAAGCACCATACAGGTTTTTAGTCTTTACAGACCTAAAACTTCTTTCAATCTCTCTGTTGGTGCCTACTGCCAAAATTTTACCATCTTTTATGGCCATGCTTTCTTGAATAGAAAAAGCCGAATCTACAGTGTAAATCACTGCATTGTAAATAATGAGATCGGCTTCTTGTTTTGGTCGGCATGACCCAAGAAAAAGAACTGTGGCAACTAAGGCAATAAATGATAGTTGTTTCATATAAAAACAGCTTTGTGATTAATAATTCCAGCCCAATAAATTCCAAAAGTGCAAAGAAACGATGGATGCCGCAAAAACCAAGGTAGCCACCCAATAAAATATTCTACTCCTAATGCGGGTTTTTGGTGCATCTATCATTCTGATACTCTGCCACAGCATACCCAAAATTAGAGGTATGGCAATTATTGGGAAAACAAGTGCTATCTCAATTGCCCGTGGTATTCCAAACATCAATTCGCTGCCCGGCGGAAGATTGAAATGTACCAATAGACCAAAAACCAAGAAGCAAACCGCCGCAAACCATGCTATCCATTTGCTCATTATTGGCAGTGTTACCGGTGCCCTATCGGCACGCACATATCTGTAGCGTACCACATACATCCACGGCCAAACTATTAACACATAAAACATTACAACTATAAGGATATTCATCAAAGCCCTATGCCAATTCCAGTCCCATATTCCTGTATTGCGATTGTATGCAAGTATAGGTCTGTTTCCGATAAATAAATTAGCTATTTTACCTCTTTCGTCTCTTGAGAATGCAATTGTGCTATTGTTGTTTATGTTTCTAAACAACAAACTGTCTATTGGCACCCAACGCGATACTTCACCTGCAAGAACCATTTTTAGGGTATCGTCTTCAACCGATATTCTTGCTGCATTTTCTCTGGCTAAAATCTTAAAAAGCTCGGTATGCGAAAATCTGTTAGCACGAAAAACTCCCCCGAATGGCTTGAGATATCCTTCAGGCAAATTTATAATGGTAGTCAAGGGCACAGTATCGGGAAAGAAACGGTCGGTAAACTGCTGCAAAACCCTTCTAGTAAGCCTACCGGCACCCGCTGTGTTGAACGAAAAGAACATTCCAGTATTCTCATTTGGGAAAATGGCCAAAATACTGTGAAACAATAGCGTATTGCCGCCGTGCCCAACGATTCTTCTGTTGTTTACGCTCATATCAATAAAGCCCAAAAGTGCCGGGTTTACCCCTTCGGCATGGAAGAATGCAGGTTTGGTCATTTGTGCAAATGTTGCCGAATCCAGCAAACAATTTCCGTTGAGACAAGTATTGTTGAGCAAAGCTTTCATAAATTTTGCCATATCGGCAGCTGTTGTGCTTGCCCCACCAGAACTTTGCAGTGGTACATACTCGAACGGACGAGGTAGAAATCTGCCATTAGCAAAAGCATATCCATGCGATAAATAGGGTGCCATAGTGGCAGGTAGTGGCTGCAGCAAGGTTGTATTGCGCATACCCAACGGCTCAAATATGTACTTCTGAGCGTATTCTACAAACGGCATTCCGCTTACAATCTCAATAATGTATTGGGCAATGCCAGTACCATGGTTGGAGTAGGATGCTTGTACAAACGGAGGTCGAACACGCTTGGGTAGTTCCCTTGCCACAACTTCGCTCAAGCTAAGCTTTTCTGCCACATCTCTCACAAACAGCTTGTAAATGCGATCTTCAAATCCGGGAGTATGGGTCATCAACGACCGCAAGGTTATGGGCTGCTCAAAGGTTGCAGGTATCTCAAAAGTTTCCAAATATTCGTTGATGTCGCGATCCAAATCCAATTTTCCTTGCTCCACCATCTGCATTACCCCAATCCAAATAAACAATTTACTTATCGAGGCTATTCGAAAAAGTGTAGTATCGGGATCTACAGGAGTTCCAGCGCGTACATTTGCAAAGCCATATCCTGCATTGTAAATCACCGAAGTGTCTTGCACCATTGAAAAAACTGCCCCTGCAATATTGTTTTCCCGCAAGAGGGTCTCAAAAAGCCCATCGGCATAGGGAGCAATACTGCTTTGCTGGGGAATTTCGGCAGAGTAAACCGAAAAGATAAAAGCCTTTGCAAAAAGCACACTAAAAACTGTTTTCAAAAGTATTTTCATTGCAATTTTATTTTAATAATTTTTGAAACCTGAATAAAGGAAATGGACGGTAACAGCCTCTATTAGCATTATAGTGTTGAAGCCAAATTTGGCACATAAAAATAGATTAAATTTCCTATCATTACCCATTTGGTTGGTATAGAATTTAAAAGTTTACCTATTGGGGATTATTTGTGTTTTGTAATGAAAACCTATTCGTTTGTAATAAAAATTTAGCTTGATGTGTTTTGATAATTTTCGACAATTTTTATATTTTGATTCAAAAAGTGAATTTCGAGTTGCAGAAAGTATTTTTGCTCACGAAACGAACATCTAAAATTGGTATAATTTTATGATAATCCTATGCTTTTGACCCCAAAACTTCTTCATTTGCTTTCCCAAAAATGCTAATATTGAAAGTTTCGTAGAATTTGAGTGAAGTTATTTTAAATTTGAAAAGGCAGCCGTTGGAATGAAAAGCCAACATACATTTGTGCAATGATTTATTTTATAAGACCTTTGTAGCAATTGTGGATCAGGGCATAAAGATTGCTATCTGTCTTCTACAAGAATGCGACAATCCAGCTTGCATTGCAAAATTGAAAAAAACACCCCGATGAATGTTCAATTTCTGAATTACAAACTTTTGGTATGGATGCTCCTTATTATTGCCCTTGTAATGGGTGGTGGTTATCTGATAACGGCATATACTTACAATCTGCAAAGAATTAACGAGCAAAGGATTGATATTGCTCGCCGCACGGTGAGCGTAGCCGAGGAGATGGAGATGGAGTTGATACGCATGAGAGGTTTTACGCTTACTTACTTGGTGGATAAATCTCCACAATGGCTCGATTCTATTCGAGTGCTTGAAACGCGGTTTGTAATTCTTTTGGAAAGGGCCAGGCTCAATGCTGCAACACACGAAGAGCAACTTATTGTGCAGCAGATTTCTGCCTTATTTTCCAATTATAACCAAAATTTAATAGCAGCTTCTGCCAAGGTTAGGGTTCGTCAGATAAGGCAGGCCAATGCTATGATAGAATTTGCCGCTACTAATCTTATTGGTACCATTCTGGAAAAAAGTCGCAACTTTATAAACTTGAATATCACTGCCGAGAGAGATTTTGAGCGAGAAATTGCCCGTACTAATGTTATAATCTTTCGAACCATGATCTCTTTGGGAATAGGTGGCATTGTTGGGGGGCTGTTGATAGGATGGATTATTTCGAGAATGCTTTTAAAGCCCATCAACCAAATTATACTGCAAGTGCGAAGTGCATCGGGTGGAACTATGTTAGAAAAATTAGAAGTATCTAATATCGACAATTTGGATGATTTGGGCAAAAGAGTCAGCAGCCTCATTGCTCGCATCAACCAAACACAAGCCGATTTGGAAAAAAACCAAGAGCTATTGAAATATTCCAATAAGTATGCTGTGCTTGGCAAAGTAGCACCTACTTTGGCACATGAGATTCGTAATCCGTTGGCATCCATCAAAATGCTGGTTTACTCTATGCGCGAAGATGGGCAACTGCCCGAAGGTACTTCGCAAGATCTGGATATCATATCCAAAGAGATTGACCGCATGGAGGCATTCATACGCAACTTCCTGAAATTTGCCCGACCGGCTGAGCCTGCACTTATACCAATAGATCCTGCTGAATTGCTTTCTGAAGTGATTCAATTAGTGAAACCCAAATTGAAGAAAAGTCAAATTGAGTATAACTTTAAAAATGAATTAGGCCAAATAAAAACTCCGGCAGATGCCAGTCATTTAAAACAGATTTTTATGAATTTGATAATCAATGCAATAGAAATAATGCCTAAAGGAGGTAATATTAATGTATCCTTTAGAAAAGCATCGCTGCAAAGACCAGATCAACAATCTGATTCAGAAAATTACCTTGCAATTGATATAGAAGATACAGGACCAGGTATTCCCGAAAAGGTAATGCAGCACTTATTCGAGCCTTTTGTGAAAGGAAAAGAGCAAGGAATAGGTCTGGGGCTTTCCATTTCCCAAAACATTGCATTGATGCACAAAGGGTGGATAGATGCCACAAATAAACCCAACGCTGCAGGTGCTATTTTTACATTATACCTGCCAATTGTAAACGAAACATAATTGATAGCCATGCACAAAATATTGGTAGTGGACGACGAGAAGAGCGTGAGGTATTCTTTTAGGAAATTGTTTTCGGGTTTGCCATATATTATGTTCGAAGCCGAAAACTATGATTCGGGAATGCTTGCATTTAGTGAGGTACAACCCGATTTGGCAATCGTAGATATTGAAATGCCGGGCAAAAGCGGGTTAGAACTCCTAAAGGACTTAAAAGCCCAAAACAGAGATGTTCCCGTGATAATGGTTACCGCCTATGGATCGAGCGATAGGGTCATAAAAGCAATGAAGCATGGAGCTTTCGATTATGTTGAAAAGCCTTTTGAGATTCCCCATTTATTTTCGCTTATAGAGGAGGCACTCAAATCTTCGAAGCCTCAAACATCTGAGCCATATACACTGCCCGCAAAAAAATCTAACCAAAAAGTATCATCAGACGAAAGGCTAATTGGCGACAGTCCGGCAATAAAGGAAGTCTTTAAGCTTATCGGAAAGGTTGCAGCCAGTGATGCAAGCATTTTAGTAACCGGCGAGAGTGGAACTGGCAAGGAATTGGTTGCAAAAGCCATTCACACCTATAGCGACAGAGCATCAAAACCATTTATTGCCATCAATTGTGCCGCCATTCCCGAAACCCTCTTGGAGAGCGAACTGTTTGGGTACGAAAAAGGAGCTTTTACGGGAGCTAATAAAGAGAAACCCGGTAAGTTTGAAGAGGCCCATGGAGGCTCCCTATTTTTAGACGAAATAGGGGATATGAGTTTGCCTCTGCAAGCCAAGTTGCTGAGGATGCTTCAAGAAGGTAGTTACGAGCGATTAGGAAGTACCAAGACCCAATTTGCTAATGTGCGAATCATAACAGCCACCAACTGCAACTTAGAAAATTTAATTTTAAAAAAGGAATTCAGGGAAGACCTGTTTTATCGCATTCGTGTGGTAACCATTGCATTGCCACCCTTGAGGCTCAGAAAGGATGATATTCCAACTCTTGCAATGCACTTTTTGCAAAAGCACGCAGGTCCCGAAAAGGCTACTACACTAAGCATCAATCCAGAAGCAATGGAAAAAATGATGGAATATGCATGGCCAGGCAATATCAGACAATTGGAAAACACTATTAAAAGAGCAATCATCTTAGCCAAAGGCAGCGTAATCACCAAAGAACTGCTTACCAACGAATTGGAACCATCAGCTACTCCGATAACTTCGCAACAGAACAGATTGGATTTTTACCTTTCGTCGGAAATTATGAAACGGGAAGGAGAGATTTTCCAATTGGTTGCCCGAGATGTAGAAAAAGATTTGATTGTGTGGGCATTAAACAAAACAGGAAAAAATCAGGTCAAAGCTGCCAAACTTTTGGGTATTTCAAGGGTTCTGTTGCACGACAGAATGGAAAAGTTTGAAATTCCCAGAAATTGACAATTTAGGCTTAGCCATCTGTCGTGCTGAACGCTTTGTTCAGAGCAGGTACTTTGTTAAGCATGATGATTCTCGATTGGCATTTTGTCATCCTGACCAAAGGGAAGGATCTCTTTATAGCGGGATTGGAAATTTTGACTACAATATTGATAAGCAGACCACTACAATTCAAAACTGCATCAACCAGATACAATGGCAAATATCCCCGAATCATCTTCTCAAGGGCTTTGTTTGGTTTTTGCTAAGACCATATCAACTTTTTCATCCATGGGCATATTGCCGTCTATCCAATGTATTGTAGTTCCATTCCGCTCCATGCGTCTAAACCAAGTCATTTGCCGCTTCGCAAATTGGTGAATAGCAATATTTAGGGTTTCGAACATTTGTTTGTAGCTGATTTCGCCGGTAACATACTGAGTTACTATCCTGTATTCGAGTCCGTAGAATGCAAGTTGTTCGGGTTGTAAGTTTTTGCCCAATAGCGTACTTATTTCTTCAATCATCCCGTTTTGAAGCCTATGTTGTAGCCTTTCGGTGATTCTGTTGCGCAATACTTCTCGTTCGTAGTGTATTGCAAATACTATTGGCGAAAACTTTGGAAAACTGCTGATGGCGTCATTTTCAGCCATTTCTATTTCTATTGCACGAATAAGCCGAAGCCTATCGGTGGTGTCGGTGGAATTGTGCATCGTTCTTAGGCTAGAAAGCTTTTCCTCCAATTCATCATTGGAGAGTAATTGCAATTCTTCTCTCAGAGATTGGTTGTAGTCGGCTTTTTTAAAACGATAAGCATTCAGCACGGCTTCGATGTATAAACCTGTGCCACCACTAAGAATGGCTTGTTTTTTTCGTTTTTCGATGTCGCTAAATGCGAGTTTGAAGACTTGTTGAAACTCAAACACATTATATTCATATCCTGGATTGGCTATATTCACCAGATGATAAGGAATATTTGTGTCCCCAACCCGATAGTCGCCCAAATCTTTGCCTGAGCCAATATCCATACCGCGATACACCTGCCGGGAGTCGGCACTGATGATTTCACCATTACACTTTGCAGCTACACAGGCCGCTAATCGCGTTTTACCGGTTGCCGTTGGTCCGGTGAGCACTATGAGTTTCTTCTTTGGGGGTGCAATCATTGTACGGAATTTTAAAAAGCTCTAATTCACTTTCGGTGTGATTGCTTCGTGTAGGTCTAATTGTTGTAAGCGTGATTCCTGTTCAAATAGAAAATCGCGAATACTGTTGAGCAATGCTATAGGCGAAGATACAAAACTAAACTGCCGCACTTTGTAATTTTCCCATGTGTCAAAAAAATCGGCATAAAACAAGCTTAAAAATATCATAAGGTTTTCTTCATCTGAATGTGGCTCCAATCCCTGGTGGTGTTTCAAAAACTGCAAAACCCGCAATCCATCAATTTTATAATGGCAGGCATCTATAAACTTTTTGGGGTCTTTGTAGTTCGCTCTCAATGGAGCAAATATGTCTTTTTCTCCAAATTGGGCATTCAAAAATGCACTCATGGGCGTTTCCAATTCCCGATGAAACAATTCTGCAAACAAATCGTAGGTTTTTCCTACCGTATCGAACAGCTTGTAATCATAAATAGGGTAGCTATTCCAGATACCCATACTACCTTTGATAAGAGCTGGACCCGTGCCAAAATACACCCTGTCGGAATACCGAGTAGCAGGCCATACAACTTCCTGATTATGTTGGGCAATCCAACCAGCTTTTCGTATTTTTTGGAGAAAATAAAAATCTTCCCCACTTTTTTTTGCAGTCAGCCCCCCTACTTTTTTATAAGCCCAAATCGGAATAGCAATTGCCGATCCCAATGCCGTGAAACAATAGGGTGACGAAATACGCCACATGTTGATGGCATAATACCTCATGTAAATTTCGTAGCGGAGCATGGCGCGATCGAGCACTTCATCGCCTGTAAGCTGATGATAATAAGGATTGGAGAGAGCCAATGCCTTTGGGTAGGCACTAAAAATTGCATACACCGACTCCAAATAACCTGAGCCAAACCGAGTATCGGCATCCAAACTCACAATGATATCACTCTCGCCGACTTGTGATGCTATGGCATCCATGATAGTTTTCCGAGCCTGACCCACTCCGTGCGATTTACCGATCCAACCAAGCCCATGGCTTGCCCTATCTATGATGTGTAGGTGCGATTTCTTCCATTGGGCAAGAAATGCAAGGGTCTTTTGATTGTTTCGGCAAACTTCTATTTTATCGGATTCGTTCCACCAACTATCGGGCTGATTTACACAAATCCAGGTTTGTATCTTTGAATAAGTTTGCTTTGCAATACAATCGAGCGTGGCAGGAAGGGTTTCCCATTCGTTCAATGCCGGTAAGGCTATGTGTAGGGTAGGGGACTCCTGCATAGGCAAAACTCGTTAATTGCTCTTCTTTATCCTTTTGCGTTCGTTCTCGTCCAAAATAATTTTCCGCATTCGGATATGCTTGGGCGTAAATTCCACATACTCATCTTCTCGGATATATTCCAAGGCTTCTTCCATCGAAAATTTTATTGCAGGTGCAATTATCATTTTATCGTCAGAGCCAGATGCACGAAAGTTGGTAAGCTTTTTGGATTTTATGAGATTTACTACCATATCCTCATGACGATTGTTTTCGCCCACAACTTGTCCTGCATAAATCTCTTCGCCGGGTTCGATAAAGAATTTACCCCTATCTTGAAGTTTGTCTATGGAATAAGCAAATGCAGTACCTGTCTCCATTGCTATGATGGGGCCGTTGCGTCGTATAGAAATTTCGCCCGAAAATTCTTCGAATCCTTTGAGCCTGTGAGCCATAATGGCTTCACCTTCGCTTAGGGTAAGCATATTATTGCGAAGTCCGATAAGTCCGCGCGATGGTATTTCGAACTCCAGAAACAACCGGTCGCCTCTATGTTCCATAGAAATCAACTTGCCCTTGCGTTGCGATGCCAATTCGATAACCTTACCACTGAAGGGTTCGGGAACATTTACTGTAAGGTATTCTACAGGCTCGAGTTTTTTACCATCAATTTCCTTTACAATAATTTTTGGTTGACCAACTTGCAGCTCAAAACCTTCGCGACGCATAGTTTCTATTAGAATAGAGAGATGCAATATCCCGCGCCCGTAAACTATCAATGAATCGGCACTCTCCGATTCTTCTACCTTTAGAGCAAGGTTTTTCTCAGTTTCCTTAAATAGTCTATCGCGGATATGCCTACTGGTTACATATTTTCCATCGTTGCCAAAAAATGGAGAATTATTTATGGTAAACAACATGCTCATTGTTGGCTCATCAATGGCAATAGGTTCCATGGCTTCAGGATTTTCGGCATCGGCTATGGTGTCGCCAATTTCAAAATCATCAACGCCCAAAACTGCGCAAATTTCTCCTGCCACTACTTCTGTTTTAACCTTTTCTTTACCAAGACCCTCAAATACATACAATTCCTTGATTCGGGATTTTTTTATAGTACCATCGCGTTTTACAAGCGAGACAATTTGGTTGGGCAGCAGTAAACCTCGCGTTAGACGCCCCACGGCAATCCTTCCCAGATAGGAGCTATAGTCGAGTGAAGTTATCTGCATTTGGGTTGTGCCATCAAGGGGTTTGGCTGCAGAAATGTGTTCCAAAATCACATCCAGAAGGTACGAGATGTCGGATGTTTCGTTTTCCCAATTTTCAGACATCCATCCTGCTTTTGCCGAGCCAAAAACGGTTGGAAAATTGAGCTGATCTTCTGTAGCATTAAGACTAAACATGAGGTCAAAAACCTTCTCCTGCACTATACTTGGTTGGCAATTGGGTTTATCCACTTTATTGACTACCACAATAGGCTTTTTGTGGAGTTGCAGTGCCTTTTCCAATACAAATCTCGTTTGCGGCATGGGGCCTTCAAAAGCATCTACAATAAGCAGAACACCATCGGCCATATTCAGCACCCTTTCTACTTCTCCGCCAAAATCGGAGTGTCCGGGAGTGTCAATTATATTAATTTTCGTATCGCGATACCTTACAGAGCAGTTTTTTGCCAAAATGGTAATTCCCCTTTCGCGCTCCAAGTCGTTGCTATCCAAAATCAGTTCACCTGCGTTTTGATTATCTCTGAAAAGTTTTACTTGGTGCAAAATTCTGTCAACCAAAGTGGTTTTGCCATGGTCAACATGGGCAATTATAGCAATGTTTCTGATTTCAGTCATTTAGATTTTTTTAGGATGCAAAATTACCCTTTTTCCTCGTGATTTTGCAGTTTGGATAATTAGAGTTGATTCAGTCTAAAATATTGGAAGCTAGCCCACAGTTGAAACCGTGGGCTATGAATTTTTTTGCTGAATTTGTAATTCCGCAAAATTAATCCTCTATTTCACCCTACTGGGTTTGTAGGGTCGTTGGTGATATTTTTCTATGAACATTACACCCCTATGGGGTTACATAATCATTTAGTAACCCCGACCTTTAGGTCAGGGGAAGAATGAAAAAAGAAAAACGGGCTATAGCCTTGAAAAAATGAGAGCATTGCAAATTCCTCCCAGCGAGGAATTGTCCATTACCAAATATCCCATGGCTGAAAACATGGGATATGCTAGTCCCTTGCTAAGCAAATGGATCGGGATTCTTTTTCTTTAAGAAAGCAGAAGTGATCAACGAAAAAATTAGCCCAATTCCAGCAACTGAGAAGAATGTTGAAATACCAAGTATAACTGGTGTGAACATCCTCTCAGTCAATGCCAACATAGCGTCTAATTGGTCATCCGAGATTTCCGGAGTTCTTCTGAGCGTTTGTTCTTCGGCAGCCGCCAAAAACATCTGTTTTGCATCTGGTGCTATAAACTGAAGGAATATGAATAAAAATATTGCATTTACCAATGCGGCAAAAACCATAGTAAGGGAGCCAATACCTACTGCCTGACCGTAGGTTATGTAGCCGCCAAGACCATCATTGCGCCACACGATGGTAGAAAAAATTATGCCTGCAAGCATTATGGCAAAGTTCAGATAGTTAATTATCTGGTTTGCAGGGTCGTTGAGAAGATAAAAAACAACAAAAAGCACAATAATTGCAAATCCAACTAATAGACCATTGGTAAGTGCTGTGGTTAACCTACTCTTCTTGGTTGCGAATCCTGATTCTTCCATTTGTTGTGAATTTTAGACTATAATTTATTGAACAAACCTACAAAAATTTTTTACAGGATTACTACTTCGCTTCAACATTATTGCATAGGCCAAGTTGCATCTTTATCCGTGTTGATGCGAATCATTTTTATGTAACCTTTATAGGGATTTTAGTGTTGCATTACATTTGGCGTTAACCCCAACTTTTCAATATTCTAAACTTCATCAAATCAGCATTTTAAAAATTTAGTGTACATATAGCACTAAGCAATTAAATAATTTCCATACAAATGCTTGGGTTTTTGCAAATGTTTATACCTTTGCGCCGGGTAAGTATGGTACGACCAGCTCCCGCTGAACTCCCCCAGGATCGGAAGGTAGCAAGGGTAGGCGGTCGTAGCGGTGCGATATCATACTTGCTCTTTTTTTATGGGTTTTATAATCATAAAGTCATAATATCACTATGAAATTTTTTATTGACACAGCCAACCTCGACCAAATTCGCGAAGCATACGATTTGGGTATTTTAGATGGAGTAACCACCAATCCTTCGCTTATGGCAAAGGAAGGAATTCGTGGGCACGAAGCAGTGATGAACCATTACATAAACATTTGCAACATAGTAGATGGTGATGTGAGTGCCGAAGTAATTGCAACGGATTTTGATGGAATAGTTGCCGAAGGTGAGTATTTGGCTAAGCTGCATCCACAAATTGTGGTAAAAGTACCCATGATAAAGGACGGAATCAAAGCCATTAAATACTTTACTCAAAAAGGCATCAAAACCAACTGCACTTTGGTTTTTTCGCCCGGACAGGCTATCCTTGCTGCAAAAGCCGGTGCTACTTATGTATCTCCATTCTTAGGCCGACTTGATGATATATCTACAGATAGCATCGATCTGATTTATAAGATTGTTAACATCTACAGGACTTACTCTTTCCAAACGCAGGTTCTTGCAGCCAGCATTCGCCACCCAATGCACATAATTGCTTGTGCAGAAGCCGGCGCCGATGTGGTTACTTGTCCCCTCGATCCCATTTTAGCACTTCTCAAACACCCCTTAACGGATTCCGGCTTGGAGAAATTCTTAGCCGATGCCAAGAAGTTTGTTTAAAGTATAAATGTTTTGCATGGGTGGCTACCCGATAACCAAGCATTTAAGCTTGGAAAGTTGACCCAACGATGTAATACTTGCATTTTGTAAATGCCACTTATTCGACTCAATTACATGTCAATCAGGCATTTGATTGGGTCTTGTTTTACATATTTTGGGTTTCTCATGGCGCAAATTCCAAAAACGCAAAATCAGGTAAAGTCGTAGGAACTAATATAAACAGGGCAATTCTTTACCTTTTGAATCTCATCTGCATCCATATCTACAAATGACGCCATAAGATAAGTATCAGCTTTTCGAGTAAAAAGATTTACTAATCCCAGATTCCCATTTTTGCAAATTGCATGGTAGCTTGGACATTCTTTATCGAACCATGCAAGTGCCGTGTTGAATCCATGCATTGCCAAAAGACCTTCTACCAATTCTAAAAACCTTTTCTCCTTGCCTGCCACAAAATAGATTCCTTCCAATGCAAGGAAATTGAACTTCTTAGCATTGAAGATTTTGCGAATCAATGGTATGTATGGAGATAGTGCAACAATGGCTTTTCCAGTAATTCCGCCGAGTTTTTTTATAATCCAATGTACCCTATGGATTTGGCATCCGGCAACCAACTGCCCATCTTCCTCAATAAAGTAGTAATCGTTGAGATGAAAGATTTTCGTAAACTGCACCATGCTGTGTTTTCCGTAGAAATCACTGAGCGATTGCAGTATCCGTTTCTGTTCGTCGGGCGTTTGTGCACTACGGATTTTATTGCTTTGCTTAGGGAAAAATCTGCTTATACCCAGAGTTTTTATTTTTCTAATGGGTTCGTAACCAGCTTCCTCTACAACATTTAGGGAACTTTTGTTGTGGGCTTCTACTGATGCGTAAAATATGGTTTTACCATGCTGACCATTGCGAATGAGGCTCATGGCTCTTAAACCAAACTTTTTCATAAAACCCTGACCGCGTATCTCGGGCGCAGCTGAAAAATATCTGATATAAAAGCAGTTGTATGGATTGTTATCGACCTTTACTTCCAAATTGCAAAAAACTCCCATTCCCACCAAGCTATCCTTTTTGCGAAGCGAAATTAGGGTAGGATTCACTAAGTTTTTTACATGTTCTTCGGTATCTAAATGCCGATAAACTGGACCTTGATTACCGATACTGTTTGCTTTCAATAGGTTAATGGCATCATTCCCAACGGGTCGCTCGAACGAAATATCGAATTCACCTTCACTGAACAATAATTTCTTTTGTACTTCCATGGAATTTCGGAGGTGAATAATTGAACAAGTATGTTTTTTTGGAAAAGGATGCCAAAGGTACAAAATAGTTTTGTGTGCTATCCTCTTAGATTGCTTGCAAATGCTTAACTTCGTATTTGCATACATTTTGGGATAATTAATCATTTTTCACATGAAAAAGTTAGCTGTTTTTGCTTTCACTATTTTGTGTTCGCTTGCAACCTTATCCTTCGGACAGAGGGTAGATAGGGTTACAGAAGCCATAGCCAAGAACCCGGAAAAAGAGTTTTTGGTTTATGTTTTTGAGATAAAAGAAGAGATTGGACCGCCTGTGGTTTTCAAAGCACAAAGAGCTTTTGAAGAAGCAGATAGCCTTGGTGCCGATTTTATCCTTATCCACATGAATACTTATGGTGGGTTGGTTGAATCGGCCGATTCTCTTCGCACTCGCCTTTTGCAATCAGAAATTCCCGTAATTGTATTTGTTGACAACAATGCTGCCTCGGCCGGCGCACTTATTTCAATAGCTGCTGATAGGGTTTATATGCGCCCTGGTGGTAGCATGGGTGCTGCTACACCAGTAGATGCAACAGGGCAGCCAGCACCAGCAAAAATCAAATCGTACATGAGCGCAATGATGCGTGCTACAGCCGAAGCCCGAGGTCGTAACCCAGATATTGCCGAGGCTATGGTTGATCCTTTGATTGAAATTCCCGGATTGGTAGCAGTAGGACAAGTTGTATCCCTCACTGCATCTGAAGCAATTGAATGGGGCTTTAGCGAAGGAAGTGCAGAAAACATTACCGAGGTGATGCAACTTGCCAATATTGAAAATTACGAATTAGTAGAACTTCGACTCACCTGGATTGACCACATCATAGCATTTCTCATAAGTCCCTTAATTAGTGGGCTTCTTATCATGTTAATCTTGGGTGGTATTTATTTCGAATTGCAAACACCAGGGGTAGGTTTTCCGATTTTGGTGGCAATTACTGCCGGAATCATTTATTTTGCTCCATTATACATCGAAGGTTTGGCAGCCAATTGGGAAATCATCTTGTTTATACTGGGGATAATTTTGTTGGGGGTCGAGATTTTTGTAACACCCGGGTTTGGAGTTGCAGGGGTTTTAGGAGCCATTTTTGCAGGAGGAGGTTTGGTTATGGCAATGATTGCCAACGATGGTTTTGACTTTACTGGTGTGCCCTTTATGGAAATGTTGGTAGCTCTCATGGTTGTGATTATTGCTTCGTTCTCTGCACTTATTTTTTCGTTCTTTTTAAGTAAAAAACTTTTTACTCAAACCACCCATTTTCGAGGACTTGCTCTTGAAGCAGTAGGGGCATCGGAAGAAGGATATACATCTGCAAACTTACAAGTGAAGAGTATGGTAGGTAAAACCGGGATAGCGTTTACCATTCTTCGACCAAGTGGAAAGGTAGAAATCGAGGGAGATGTTTATGATGCAACCGCCATTACCGGATTTATTGAAAAAGGAAAAGCCATTCGTGTAGTGAAATACGAAACAGCCCAACTCTTTGTAGAGAAAGCGTGAGTTCATAGTCGGTTGTAGGTTTTATGGATTAGGGCTTTTGTAAATCCGATGGTAACTTGCTTCTGCTGTACTTGCGATTTGCAAATATCCTTAGATTAGAATTCGCAAACCCGGCATCAAGTTTGGAAAAGAGATTAAGTTGCTGCAAAGGATTCTTCCCTTCGTTTGTAGGAACTTTTTTAGTTCTTTAATCCTTGTAGATAATAAAAGATTGTAAGAGCTTTTTTTAACGCAAAGAACGCCACAGGTGAATTAGCAAGGCTCCCTAAGAAAAACAATGGGCATGCTTTCCATAATACCATTCGCTCCTTTGCAGTTAAATTCTTGCCTATTTGTCTGTTTATTAATATTTTAGGTGCGTCAATTGCCATAATGGGGGACTAATTATTAAATCAAGGTTGGTTCAACAATTGCAAGTTCTTTTTTAAACGAAGCTTTTTTGAATTATTCTCCCGATTATAGCACGGATGATGTGCAATGGCAAAACGCCTTTATAATTTACACCATAATCAACATTACAAGAAAGGAATTGCAGTTGATACATTATAATGTGTTTTAAAACACTAATTTTGAAACTTATCGAATTTCTGCACAATATTTTATTTTATGCATTATCAAAATCCTATTTCTCCACTCTATACCGATTTTTATCAGCTCACCATGGGGCAGGCTTATTTTATGAATAAACTGCACGATCAACCGGCCTGTTTTGATTATTTTTTTCGAAAAATCCCCTATAAGGGCGGATTTGTGCTTCTATCTGGAGTTCAAGATTTTCTTCAAGCATTGGAGCAACTTGCATTTTGCAAAGAAGATTTAGATTTTTTGCAAAGAATGGGTTTTAGCGACGAGTTTTTGGAATTTTTGAGGAGATTCAAATTTCGTGGGTCAATTCTGGGTGCTTCAGACGGAGATATAGTGTTTCCATTAAGCCCCATTTTGCGCATTGAAGGCACATTGTTTGAGTGTCAGTTGATTGAAACTTTGTTGCTCAACATTATAAACTTTCAATCGTTGATTGCCACCAAGGCAAGCAGGGTGCGATTTTCGGCGGGGAATAGGATTTTGAGTGATTTTGGTCTGCGAAGAGCACAAGGCTATGGAGCTGTAATGGCGA
Organism: Bacteroidales bacterium; assembly: GCA_003451785.1. Classification (GTDB taxonomy): domain Bacteria; phylum Bacteroidota; class Bacteroidia; order Bacteroidales; family UBA7960; genus UBA7960. The sequence continues at coordinate 2,008 of DMJL01000092.1, read as the reverse complement.
GTAAGGCGGCAATTGCCGGAGGATTCGATAACACATCCAATCTATTGGCAGCTCATGCATTCGATATTCCAGCTGCCGGCACCATGGCGCATTCCTTTGTAGAGTCTTTCGAGAGCGAGTTGACCGCCTTTAGGCACTATGCTCAGGTTTTTCCTGACAATTGTATTCTTTTGGTTGACACCTACAATACACTCAAAAGCGGTGTACCCAATGCTATTGTAGTTGCAAAAGAATTAGAAGCCAAAGGCTTTAAGCTCAAAGGAATAAGGCTTGATAGCGGCGACTTGGCATATTTTTCTAAAAAAGCCCGCACCATGCTGGATATGGAAGGCTTGCAATATGTGAAAATCATTGTTTCAAACCAATTGGATGAGTATGTTATAAAAAGTCTGATCGACCAAGGTGCCCCAATTGATGTAATGGGAGTGGGCACAAGCATGATCATTGGTCGCCCCGATGGTGCCTTGGATGGAGTGTATAAACTTGCATGGGCAGGCGAAAAACCCCGATTGAAGATATCTGACAATGTGCAGAAGACTACGCTGCCGGGCAAAAAGATTGTTTATCGTTTTTTGGATGCTGATGGCAACTTTTATGCAGATTGTATTGCCCTGGAAGATGAACCAGTGCCTCAAAGGATGATTCACCCATTTGAAGCCGAAAAGTCGCTTAGCCTTAACGATTTACAGTACAAATTGCTTCTTAAACCCATTATGGAAAATGGCAAAATGATTATTCCAACCCAAACACCTTTCCAACTCCGCGAGATTGGAGAAAAAGAGTTTGCATCGTTGCCCGAAGAGCATAAAAGGTTTGATTTTCCCCATATCTATAAAGTGGGTATTTCTGAGGGCGTGACCAATCTTAGGGCAGATCTGCTGCGCAATTATATGAAGTATTCGTAGGGAAAAATTTGCACAAGTTGTTTTTTGTGAAGAAAGTACAGTATAATGCCCAATAAGGTTTCATTATATTTTTTGGTAAAATCAAAACGCTTAGCAATGCATTTCCTTTACACAGCTTGTTTTTGATTGAAGGATGTTGTCTTTTAATAGGCAAATGAATCATTGATAATTTAGCAAACAGAATTATTGGTAAATTTTACTTAAATAGGATCTGAGACTTAATAACGATTTCTGCAAAAATCGGAATGATTGTAAAAATGGCTAATTCCATCCAACTTCATAAAAACTAACGATTTGTAGATGAAAACTTTATTGATAGTAGATGTTCAAAACGATTTTTTGTTAGGCGGTGCTTTGGCAGTACCGTTTGGCGATGAAGTGATTGAAGTGATTAATAAGCTAATGCCCAAATTCGAATTAGTGGTAGCAACCCAAGATTGGCATCCGGCAAATCATGGTAGTTTTGCATCTGCTCATTTGGGTATGAAGCCTTTCGATGTTGGGCGACTCGGAAGTGTTGAGCAGGTTATGTGGCCCGACCATTGTGTGCAAGGCACCTCTGGAGCCGAATTGTCATCCAAATTGAATAGCAATGCCATAGAAGCCATATTTAGGAAGGGAACCGATGCCATGATAGATTCCTACAGTGCTTTTTACGACAATGCCCGCATGAAATCTACCGGCTTGGGAAGTTACCTGAAGGGGCGCAATGTTTCTGAGTTGTTTATTGTGGGTCTTGCTGCCGATTACTGTGTAGGGTTTTCGGCACTCGATGCATTAGAATTAGGTTTCCGCACTATGGTTGTAGATGATGCCACTAAGCCTATTAGCGAAAAGGATTTTATTGCAATGCGCCAAAAGATTCACAATCAAGGTGGCGCTTTCCTTATTTCGTCAGAAATTTTATAATCGCAGAATGACCGATTTTAAAGCCGTTGCGATTGAAAATTCGATGATGGAGGAGGGGCGAACCTATCCATTCACCGTGGTGGGATATACCGAACTTGGTGAGGGAGAAAGTTTTTTTGTGATGCGCGATTATTTAGGATATAAAATGCTAATGCATGCAAAGCATTTTTCTCATTATTCATTTTCGGTAGGAT
>DMJL01000284.1 GCA_003451785.1 Bacteroidales bacterium | reverse complement strand
GCAGATATTCGTATGCTGTTTACAAACACACCTGCCTGAAATGCATCAATAAAAATATTCAGATGCTGTTGTTTCTTTAAATTACGGGCATAGGGCTGAATCAAATTGAATGACTCCGTGGTCATATCTGATAGAACTCTGATTTGGGCTCTTTGAAGGTGGGGGTACTGATCGGATAGCAGTCGGGTTTTTTCCCTTTGTTCTTCAGAACTAATAAACACTCTTTTCTGACCACATTCGAAGAAGTATTTTAATAGCTTTTGCTCCGGTGTTTGGCTTGCCATTTCCAACATTATTGGCAAATTGGTATTCAAAAAATCTACCGATCGCAGCAAAGCCGATGCCGGATTGTTCATTTCGTGTGCCAATCCTGCTGTTAATTGTCCAAGAATTGCCATCTTTTCTTGAGATACTAATGTGGTCCGGGTTTCCTCAAGCTGTATGATGGTACTCTGTAATTGCTCTTTTTCATTATTTAACTCTCTGGTTAAATAATCAATTTCCACATGGAGAGAAACTACTCTGCGATAGCGATTAGCAAGGTTTGAAAAAATCAAACCATTTAGAGCCTGACTCAAGTTTGGATATCGTTGAACCAACTCATCAAAATTCTTATGATTCACCAATAAAAGGCTTACATTGGTATGGGCAATGGAGGTGGTGAATACTTGCTCCCCTGTGTGAAATGAGAGCAAGCCAAAGAAATCACCGGGTCCTTGTATATCAATGAGTGTGCTTTTTTGTGAGTCGCCCTTTTCCATTACAACTTCCCCATCCAAGATGATATACAGGCTATCGTTGTAAGAACCTTCTTTAAGAATAATTTGCCCCTCGGTGAAGGTTTGCAACATACCTTGTATAAAAGCCGATTCGGGGAGAAGGTTTTTAATAGCTCCAACAAATACTTCACTATTGAAAATGCTATGGCGAGGTGTTTTCAACTGCAGAATCAAAAAAATGGTTGTTAAATATATCCACGATTACGAATAGCGTCCTGAATTCGAGTAGAATCCAGCAATCTCATATACTGAAGCAGGTCTTTTTCGTGCTCCAACACATAGCTTGTAAGTTCGTTTTTTGCTACTTTAAGCAGATAGTCCGGATTCCATGGTTTTGCTATGTAATGGTTCAATCGAGCATTGTTTACAGCATTTATGGTGTCGTCGAGACCGGCTTGCCCTGTGAGCAGTATTTTGCGTGTAGCCTTGGTTTCTTCTTTGTTTTGCATTTCCACAAGAAGATCCACCCCATATTCGCCCGGCATAATATGGTCGCATACTACCAGACCAATCCTATTGCCGGATTTTAGGATTTCTGCAAAAAGAATCCTGGCTTCAGGTACGGAAGAAGCAACTTCGATGGGAAAAACTTCTTCCAAACCTTCAAGGTCTTTAATAAGGACATCGAGTACCTGATGCTCATCGTCTATACAAACTATATAAATGCTGCTCATAAAATTATATTTACATTAAAAACATAGGCCAAACCAAAAATGAAAACAGTAGAGTAGCTACCAAGCCTATAAAGCCCACCAATAGCCCAATCCTTACCATTTCGGAAGTCTTAATCAAACCAGTACTCATGGCTATGGCGTTTGGTGGAGTAGAGATTGGTAAAACCATGGCTAGGCTGCAAGCGGCACCAATCACCAAAGCAGCAAGACCAAGGTTGTAGTTGGGACCTGCCACCCCCGAAACTGCAATGCTTACAGCTATAGGAATAAGTAAGGTTGCTGCTACAGTATTGGAAAGAAAAACCGAAAAACCATAGGCCAACAAGCCAAAAACCATCAGGAGTGCCAATTGTGGTAGTTGTTCCCATGCCACGCCAGACACAAACCAAGCAGCAAGACCAGTGTTCTCCATGCTTAAACCCAATGCTATACCCCCAGCCACCAACCAAAGTACCTCCCAGGGGAGTTTTCTAATGTCTTCTGTTGTTAATGCACTCGTTAGGGTTAGCCCGGCTATGGGGACAAAGGCAACAATCCCATTTGGAATTCCGTGAAGCCCTTCGGTAACCCATAGCAGCACGGTTGCACCAAAGAAGCCATAAAGTATAATGGCCTTTGAAGAAGTATTGAATCGGCTCTCTAAGTTTAATTGAAACTCCTTGATGGTTGGCGGAAACAATGTACGCAAGCCAACCCACGAAATGAGCAACATGAGAAGTGCAAATGGAAGCATAAATCCAACCCATTGACCAAAGTTTATGTCTATACCTTGCTGCTGAAGGGCAGATATTACTATTGCATTTGGGGGCGTTCCTATGGGTGTAATTAGCCCACCCAAATTGGCCGCAATGGGAATACTAAGAATAATCAAAGACCTTAACTTGTCTTGCATCCCCACCTGCAAGGCAATGGGCAAAGCTACAGTCATCATCATAGCCGTAGTCGCCGTGTTGCTCATAAAGGCAGAAAGGGATGCCGTTACAAACATTAGACCTAACACAATCAGCGAAGGTTTCTTGCCAAAGGGTTTTAAGAGCAGACCGGTGATATTCTTGTCCAAGTTGTATTTTACTGCTCCCGCAGCTAGCATGAAACCTGCTAAGAACAGTATGATAACAGGATTGGCAAGCGTGCCAATGAATGTGGTAAAGGCTATAGGCGTGTAACCCAAGAAACGACTTCGAGAATCCGACACTATCTGACTTTCACTTGTTAAAGCATCAGAAACTACCAATCCCTGAATTCTGTTCAATACTTCCACATCAATAGTTTCGTAGGTTCTTGGGCCGGTTTTTATATGCAATTGATTTTCTTGCAATACATCAGGCGGTACAATCCATTGGTTGTCTTCTACGAAAATTGCTGTTGCGGTTGGCAATTCACCTCTACTAAACAAGGGTCCTTGGGTACTTAGCAAAAATACCTGAAGCAGAATTATCAGCAGCGAGGTAGCATAGATGGGGATGGTTTCGAATATCCAAAAGATTGCTGCAGTGAGAAAAATACTCAGAGCCACATGACCTGCAAACGACAATCCTTCGAATCTTACCACCAAAGGAATTACAAATCCAATTGCAGCGAACACCAAACTAATCAACAATTTCAGATTGCCTTTCTTGGTTTTCTTTCTTTTACTCATACCATATGGTTGTAGATTATCAAACTTTTGAATTTCATTGCGCAAACTTGGTGAAAATTTTAATATCCGCGCATTTCTTTTGGCTAATTATTTCATTACACCTTCAATATTTTTGAATTAAAACAACCCGATTTCGATTGGTAGCATCGGATTCCATAGAACTTATGGAAGGTATCCTGATGCTATCTAGCAGTAGTGAAACCATTGAAGATTTTAGTTTTTCTTAGACTTCTAACACCACACGCGGTTCAAAATGTGGGTTCTTTGGGTAAATCTTCAACTAAAAATAAGATAATTTGCCCGAAAATAATATCTTTGCCCAACAGGCGTTAGGGAATTTAGGTCATTGTCAGGCGTTGCTCAGATTGTTGAAAGCGGATAATATAAAATATGGTGGAAATGGTGATTGTGTGATGGTTATTGTGGCAATCCAAGCTAACCACAATGCATCTGTTAGTCTAAGTGCTCTTTTTAAATGATGATTTGTTCTATGAGAATTTTACATTCTTGAAATTTAGCAAAAGGCACATAGACTAAAAGACAGAATATGGTAGTGCCAGCAAAATTTCAATTGGTTTGAAATAATGAAACAAGACATTCCGTTAACTTAAAGGTGAAATACTGGATGAAATGAAGGCATTGTTTTGAAAAAAAGTAACTATCTTATCAAATAATAGTCCATTAAGAGGCGAGTACCACGAATCGGAATTTTTTAAAAAAATATAAAATGAAAAGGCGCGATTTTATTAAAAAAAGTGTTCTCTACACAACGCTTAGTGTTGCATTTGGTGCTGCTTTGGGTCGGATTCAGAAAGCATTTGGTCAACGGCCAGCCGGTAGGACTCCCGACTTGGTTGCGGTAAGGGGAGGCGACATTGTAACCATGTATAGGCGTGCCATGCGTGAGATGGGTGGGATGCAATCCATTGTACGCCGTGGGCAACGAGTGGTTGTAAAACCTAATATGGCATGGGATGTTACACCCGAAAGGGCAGCCAATACCAATCCTGAGCTTGTGGGTGCTATTGTGCGCGATTGTATTGCAGCAGGTGCTTCGCGGGTTTTTGTCTTTGACCATACCGTTGACCAATGGCAAAGGGCATACGAAACCAGCGGCATTGAAAAGGCAGCAAGGGAAGCAGGCGCATTGGTTGTTCCTGCAAACCTTGAAAGAGACTATAGAGATGTTCAAATTCAGGGTGCGCGTCGGCTACAAACAACCAAAATTCACCACCATATTCTCGAAGCCGATGTCTTTATCAATGTGCCCGTACTCAAACATCATGCTAGTACCACAGTAACTATTGCCATGAAAAACTTAATGGGCATTGTTTGGGATAGGCGGTTTTTCCATCGAAACGATCTCCATCAATGTATTGCAGATATTTGCCTTTATAGGGCACCCGATCTCAATATTGTGGATGCGTATTTAGTAATGACTCGCAATGGCCCTCGAGGTGTTTCGGAAGCCGATCTTGCTCGAATGCGCAGCCTTGTAGTCTCGAAAGATATTGTGGCTACTGACGCTGCGAGTACCCTTATTTTTGGAGCTCAACCCAGCGATGTCGGGCATATTAGGATTGGAGCCGAAATGAACATTGGAGAAATAGACCTCGAAAAACTAAACATTAGCCGTATAGCCTTATAATGCAAAAAATATCTTTTCTACCCCATTTGCGCAAAATTCGAATAGTTGTTTCTCTATTTGTTTTTGTCGCCTTCCTACTTGTTTTTCTCAATGTTAGACCGTCAATTTTAATTGAAATTACCGATTTACTTGGGCGATTGCAAATCATACCATCGGCAATGCGGTTTATGGCAATGTTCTTTGCGGTTTCGGGCTTAGGGTTCGCATTAATGCTGTTATTAACTTGGCTATTTGGTAGAATCTATTGCAGTTCTATTTGTCCGTTGGGTACTTTGCAGGATATTTTTATTGCCATTGCACGACCATTCAAAAAAAGGAAAGATAGAAAATTTATTTACTCCGGCAATCAGAAATACATACTCAGATATACACTTCTTGCATTGACGCTAATTTTATGGTTTTCAGGCAGTCTGATGTTGGTAAACTTATTGGACCCTTTTTCCAATTTTGGAAGGATTACTGTTAGCTTGTTCAAGCCTGCTTATCATTGGCTCAACAATCAGTTGGCATTTTTCTTAGAGCGTTTTTACATTTATACCGTTGACCCCATCTTCACCCCATCGCTTTCAGCTGAGATAGTTGCTGTTTCTTCATTGGTTTTTATTTCCCTCGTGGTAATGTCGGTTTGGCGTGGAAGATTGTTCTGCAACACCATTTGCCCAGCAGGTTCCGCCCTAAGTTTGGCAGCACACCAACAGGTTTTTAAGATTACTTTCAACCACGATGCATGTACCCTGTGTGGTAAGTGCGAGCGAGTGTGTAAGGCAGAGTGCCTAAATAGCCGAACCAAAACTATTGACCATAACCGTTGTGTAAGTTGTTTTAATTGTTTTGCTGCTTGTAGTGGCAATGGATTATACTATAGCACGCAAAAAGAAATTGTAAAAGTTGCCGAATCCGCAGTGCCGGAAAACACCAAACGCAGGCAGTTTATGCTCACTGCAATTGGCGGTTTGCTAACATTACCATTGCTCAAAGGCTCGGCAAAAGGACAAGGTATGAGCTTGCCGGGAATGGTGCCCACGGGTACTACTTTGCCAATAGTACCGCCAGGCTCTATCAGCTACGAACACTTCACTTCACATTGCACGGCATGTTATATGTGTGTAGGCGTATGCCCCAAAAATGTCATCGTTCCAACATTTATGGATCATGGTCTGCAAGGAATAATGCAGCCCAAGTTGGATTTTCATAGGAGCTTCTGCAACTTCGACTGTGTGGAATGCACCTTGGTTTGTCCAAGTGGTGCCATTAAGCCCCAAACATTGGAACAAAAGCAAGTAATACAATTGGGCATAGCGCGGTTTATGGTAGAAAGCTGCATTGTTACCGTTGACCGTACCGATTGCGGCGCATGTTCGGAGCATTGCCCCACCAAAGCAGTGGATATGGTGGAGTGGGATGGGCTTTGGCTGCCGGAAGTTACCCCCGACCTATGTATTGGCTGCGGAGCTTGCGAATTTGCTTGCCCAACATATCCCTACAAGGCTATTTATGTGGAAGCCAACACCGTACACAATACCGCTCAAGCAATACCCCAGAGCGATGGTCCTCGAAAAGAAGAATTGGAAGAGTTTCCATTTTAACTTCTTAACTTGATTAGTTCTGTTTTAGTAAATTATGGATGTTTAAATCTATTGAAATGTGCTTTGGTTGTTTGCTGCTAGCTAACAGCCAAAAGGACTAATTTCCCTTAGGTGGGAGATAGGGGAATGTCGAAAAATGCTGAGATGAGTAGATTGTTGTAAGGGTTGTAGTAGGTTTAATGGTTGTAATAGTTGTAATAGTTGTAAGTGTTGCAAGTATTGCAAGTTCAGTCATTTCTTGCCCCGAACTATAGGTCGGAGTTGTTAGAGTTTTGCAAGACGCATTTCTAAAGGTGTGATGTTAAGTATTTCCGAGTTTTGGTACTTCGGCTTCAATAAGTAGAACCTTAGCCTGCTATCTTAGATTGGTATTTTGTAATCTTGACCTAATGGAAGACCCCCATTTATAGTATGATTGCAAATTTCGTCTGCAATAATCTATAACAACACCTTGCAAAAAAGCCCGACTGATAAAATCAATCGGGCTTTTACATTGTTGGCTAAGAATCTTAGTAGCTTGCTGCCAATCTAATTTTTAGATTGATATTGTCGTTGATAAGATTGTCGCCTAAGTTTTCAAAAAAGCTGCCCGAAGCAAACCTTACATCAAACTTAGCCCTGTCAAACGAAAAGTCCGCAAATCCAGCTATAGTACCTTCGGTATGGTCAAGACGAGCGTCAAAAACAATACCATGCGTAATTCCTTTAATGGTAAGGTTTCCTGTAATTTTGTAGTTGGGGGCATCGGCTGCTGCACCTTCAATCGGTTCTACTCTTACCATTTGGATTTGGGCTTCGGGGAACGATGCAACGCTGAAGAAGTCGTCAGACTCCAAGTGACCTCTAAGTCCTGCTGCTGGAACCGAATCGGTAATATCCACTACTTTGATAGTGGTCATGTCCACAATTACATTTCCGCCCAAAATATTTCCGTCGAACACAAAGAATTCACCGGATTTCACATTAATGGTACCATAATGGCCATCGCCGGTAATTTTCTGTCCAAGCCATTCTATGTTGCTTGTAGCGGGGTCAATTGTAGCGCGGGTAACATCGGCTGGGATTTCGCCTGCTTCAATTTGCGCAATGAGTTCGGCAACATTTGCCTGACGAGGCGCACATGCCGCAATTGCAAAAACTGATAAAATAATCAAAACAAAGTTTCTTGTTTTATTCATAGCTGTAAAAAGTTAAAAGTTTAATTAGATGCATTTTGATTTAAACAACATCATTAACTACATATTTGCAAAATTGTTCAATGAAAGATTGTAAAATCTAAATTAAACTTTTCGCTATAAGCTAATGGTTTGAATTGGCTTGCAATTTTCTGATGGAAAATACAAGTTTACACAAAGGTTGGTCTAATAGTTACAGGCAATATTATAGTAGTTCCAACTCGCAAAATCAGTTGCCTATTCGGTATCCGATGGAAAATGAGTTGAACAAATAGCTATCATCATTTTTTCCGTGAATTGCGTCATAACCATCTATGGTGTCAGAAAAGGTTAATCTAAATCCTGTGCGGAATCCAAATATCATGTTTAAATTATTCGTATAATGAATGCCAAAACCTATCGGAATAACAGGCTGTGGACTTCTTACATCATCAACTGGTAGAATGTCGTCAATCCAGTTTTTGAGTTGTGGTGCATGCAATAAGAAACCTATACCTGAAAATACATAAATTTCGGGAGGGATATTGAGAATGCTCTTAGGCAGATACAAATTTGCTTGCAAAGACATCTCCAATAGATTGTTTTGAAAGTGATAGCCTCTTGGAAATCTCCCCGAATTGGGTGGAGAAAGTGAATCGGCTGCCCCAATTCTGGCAAAAATCAAAGTAGTTTCTAAGGCAATCAGATCTCCCAACCTACTTCTAATAAAACCTCCACCTTGAAAGCTTGTAGCTGTAGGTTGTGCGTCGAAAAACGAAAACTGTGCACTTATTCCTGTGCCACCAATATCGGTTAACGAATGGGATGTGCCAAAAGAAACCCCAAAGTCCCAAATTGTCGATGGCTGATTCCATTGCGTATTCCTTTGGTCTCGGGATCGGTTTCGGGGTCTGAGATTTTCACAATTTAAGTTTGCACTACCAATTGATGGGAAAGCATAAATCAGTAAATGAACAATTAAAACACAAATTATTTTACTCATTAGATAAATTATTTAGATAACAACGATACTTTTCAAAAAACTAATAGATACAGCACATTAAAATCACCTATTGAAATTTCAAGCCCCAAACAAACCAATAGTTCTTGTTTTAGTGCCCACTCAAAGTTTTACTTTTTTTTTCTCACAAGCAAATTTTATTTTAAAAAATGGAGACCAATTAAGTAAATAATTAGGATTGGAAAAATTGAATTTTAACTATCGATTCATATATTTATGTAGTAAAAATTCGGGGAATAAGATTTTTTATCCATGGATTTTTAATAGCTCACTTCAAAAAAAGAGCACAAAAAACTGGAAGTTCTGCCTTTTAATGCGAGCTATTGGTTGCGAATTCGCTTTTTCTTGGGCAAGAAATTTCCAAAATCTTTTTTAATTGTTAATTTTTTAACAAGGAGTTTTTATACATTTGCAACTCGAAAATAAAAGAAAGGAAAAGAAATTTCCGGGCAGAATTGTTTGGATGCTTTGTTACTTTTGTTACATTCGCAAAATTATTAAAGGTTATAAAAATCAATATGATATGCAAACTAAACTTCAGGAATTAACCGAAAAAATTTACAAAGAAGGCGTAGAAAAAGCACAAGCGGAGGCGGATAAATTATTAGCTGAAGCTCATCAAAAGGCACAAGACATTATCAATCAAACCAAACGACAAGCTGAAAAGATCATGCAGGATGCAGATAAGAATGCTTCGTTGCTCAAGAAAAATTCTATCAACGAGCTTCAACTTGCCGGTCGCCAGTCTATTTCTGACCTGAAGCAAAAGGTGGTTGGGCTTTTGGAGCGGGAAACACTTAGCACACATACAAAATCTGCATTTGCCGACCAGCAGTTTGTGCAGGAATTAATTCTTGCTGTAGTGCAAAACTGGAAGCCAAATGAGTCTGATACAGTAGATTTGCAATTGCTGCTTCCTAAAAGCAAGGAAAATGAATTCCAAAGCTTTTTGAAACAAAAGGTACAAGCGTATTTCGACAAAGGCTTGCAGGTAACCTGGTCGGAGCGTATGAAAAATGGCTTTAAGATTGGTCCAAAAGATGGCGGCTACCTAGTGTCGTTTAGCGATGAAGATTTCGACAACTTCTTTATCTCCTACCTTCGTCCGATGCTTGTAGAGTTGTTGTTTGGCGAGAAATAGTACTGAGTTTATAGGCATGCCGATTTTGGCAAAAATTATACTACATGCAAATAAAGCGCAATTATTATTGTTTGGTGGCCGGGCTGCAAGATATAAGTCTTGATATCCATAAGCTTCAGTTTTCGCAATTGGCATTCCGCACCGAATTGGAAAGGGAGTTGCATCCCAAAGACTACTGCTTGGTTGAGTTTTTGTTTTTGCCATTCGACAACCACAACTTGCTCAACTTGCTGCAAAAGACTGGCAAACCATTCAATTCTAAAGGCAATTACTCCTTAGAGAGGCTCGAAGACAACTTGAAAGAGCCACATGATTTGCCCGAATACATGATGCAGTTCATAACAGCCTTCAATGCAAAAACTCCTTTATTGCCCGAGTTGAGCCTCGAAAATGAAATCACCACCTTGTTTTTCGATTTTGCAACCCAAAGCGGAAATCCATTTCTTAACCAATGGTTCTCATTTGAGCTGAATGTGAGAAACATTCTCACTGCTTTGCTTTCGCGCAAATACAATCTGCCGTATGAGCGGCAAATAATTGGCAGTAGCGAATCGGCTGCAGCCATTAGAAAAAGCCATGCCAGAGATTTTGGACTATCGGGAGAGTTATCTTATTTTGACGAACTTGCCAATATTAGTCGAAACGAAAATGTGCAAGAAAGGGAAAAAGCAATAGACACCCTAAGGTGGAATTACTTAGACGATGTTTCCTTTTTTGAATACTTTACCATCGAAAAGGTAATCAGTTTTACCATAAAACTGGGCTTGGTGGATCGTTGGCTGGGAATTGACAAGGATCATGGAAACGAACTGTTTAAAAAACTCCTGAAGGAGCTGCAAGCAACTTATACACTACCCGAAACATTTACGAAAAAATAAAACTTATTGATATATGAGGACAATCGGTAAAGTAACCGGAATTATTTCGAACCTTGTAATTGTGGAAGTTGAAGGGAGAGTATCCCAAAACGAGATATGCTTTATAGAGCATAGCGATGCAAAGCTAATGGCCGAAGTAATCAAGATATTGGGCAAGAAAGCCTATGTACAGGTTTTTGAAAGCACACGGGGGTTGCGCGTAGGCTCTCCCGTAGAATTTGTTGATCACATGCTTGAGGTAACATTAGGTCCGGGGCTGCTTTCCAAGAATTACGATGGTTTGCAGAACGACTTAGACAAGATGGAAGGCGTGTTTCTGAGAAAGGGTGATTATACTGCGCCATTAGATAACGACAAGCTTTTTGCATTTACACCTTTGGCGAAAGTTGGAGATAAGGTTTCGGCAGGTAGCTGGTTGGGTGAAGTGAAGGAAAATTGGATTTCGCATAAAATCATGCTTCCTTTCAAGATGACCGGCGAATATACTTTAGTTAGCATTAAGGAAGGTGGCGAATTTACAGTGGTTGACACCATTGCTGTGGTAAAGGACAAAGACGGAACGGAGTATCCCATAACCATGTCGCAGAAATGGCCTGTAAAAATCCCCATTAGAACTTACAAAGACAAGCCCCGCCCCTTCAAGATTATGGAAACGGGCATTAGGGTAATGGATACGCTGAATCCATTGGCAGAAGGCGGCACCGGATTCATTCCGGGGCCATTTGGCTCAGGAAAAACGGTTTTGCAGCACAATATCTCCAAGAATGCTGAAGCTGATCTGGTGATAATTGCAGCCTGCGGTGAAAGGGCAAATGAGGTTGTTGAAATCTTCACAGAGTTTCCGCATCTCGACGATCCCCGCAGTGGTCGCAAGCTCATGGAACGAACTACAATTATTGCCAATACATCGAATATGCCCGTAGCTGCCCGCGAAGCTTCGGTTTATACAGCCATGACCCTTGCGGAATACTATCGTTCTATGGGTTTAAAGGTATTGCTATTGGCCGACTCTACTTCTCGTTGGGCACAAGCATTGCGCGAAATGTCGAACCGAATGGAAGAACTTCCCGGTCCCGACGGATTCCCCATGGATCTTCCGGCTATCATTTCAAACTTCTACTCCAGGGCAGGGTTTGTATATCTCAACAACGGACAAACCGGTTCCATCACCTTTATCGGTACGGTTTCGCCAGCAGGTGGAAACCTAAAAGAGCCTGTTACAGAGTCAACAAAGAAGGCGGCAAGGTGTTTTTATGCGCTTTCGCAAGCCCGCGCTGATAGCAAACGATACCCGGCAATTGACCCCATAGATAGCTACTCAAAATACTTGGAATATCCTGAAATTGCTGAGTATCTCAATAAGACCGTAGCCCCAAATTGGACAGCAAATGTGTTTGAGGCTAAAGATATTCTGCTTCGCGGAAAAGAAGCCCACGAGCAAATAAATATCCTTGGCGACGATGGTGTGCCATTGAATTACCACTTGAAGTATTGGAAAGCGGAGCTAATTGACTTTGTAATTTTGCAACAAGATGCTTTCGATAAAATAGACAGCTCATCGAGGCTCAATCGCCAACACTATATGCTCGAGAAGGTACTATGGGTTTGCAATACCGATTTTCAGTTCGACTCGTTTGAAGAGGTAAACCCATACTTCAAAAGGGTTATCAACCAGTTCAAGCAAATGAACTATGCCGAATTTGAATCGGACAATTTTGTGAAATATGAAAACGAACTTGACAACATAATCCAGGAAAGGAAAATTGCCTAATGGAAAAGAATTCAAAAGCATTTCAGCGTGTTTATACCAAGCTGTTTCAATTAACCAAAGCCACTGTTTCGCTTTATGCAACAGGTATAGGTTACGAAGAGCTTGCCATTGTTGATGGCAGATTGGCACAAGTTGTAAAAATCATGGGCGATATGGTAACCTTGCAAGTGTTTGCAGGCACCGAAGGTATTGCCACCAACGCCGAAGTGATTTTTACCGGAAAAGCACCCACTCTGAAAGTAAGCGATGAGCTTGCAGGCCGCTTCTTCAACGCTTATGGCGAGCCACTTGATGGAGGCCAGGTGATGGGGCAGGAGAGAGAGATTGGTGGTCCCAGTGTGAACCCCGTAAGACGCAAACAGCCATCGGAGCTTATTGCAACCGGTATAGCCGGAATTGACCTAAACAACTCCTTGGTTACAGGACAAAAAATACCCTTCTTTGCCGACCCCGACCAGCCTTTCAATCAAGTAATGGCTATGGTGGCGCTCAGGGCAAAAGCCGACAAAATTATCCTTGCCGGTATTGGATTAACCAACGACGATTACCTATATTTCAAGCAGATTTTCGACAATGCAGGTGCTTTGGACCGTATCGTGGGATTTATTAACACCACCGAAAACCCGCCTGTGGAGCGATTGCTGGTGCCAGACATGGCACTCACCGCAGCAGAATATTTTGCTGTGGAAAAACACCAAAAGGTACTTGTTCTGCTTACCGATATGACCCTCTATGCCGATGCACTCAGCATTGTGTCGAACCGTATGGATCAGATTCCATCAAAAGATAGTATGCCAGGCTCGCTGTATTCTGATTTGGCTCGACTCTACGAAAAAGCTGTTCAGTTTCCTGATGGAGGCTCTATAACCATTATTGCAGTTACCACCCTTTCTGGTGGCGATATAACCCACGCTATTCCCGACAACACGGGATATATTACCGAAGGCCAGTTGTTTCTTAGAAAAGACACGGATGTGGGCAAGGTAATTGTTGATCCATTCAGAAGCCTGTCGAGGTTGAAGCAGTTGGTAATTGGTAAGAAAACCCGGCAAGATCACCCCCAGGTGATGAATGCGGCTGTGCGATTGTATGCCGACGCTGCAAACGCCAAAACCAAACTCGAAAATGGATTTGACCTTACAAATTATGACGAGCGTACACTGGATTTTGCAAAGGAATACAGTGAGAAGCTGCTGGCAATTGATGTAAACATTGATGTAGATACAATGTTGGAAACAGCCTACAGTCTGTTTCGCAAGTATTTCTCTCCCGCCGAAGTGGGAATCCGTCAGGAATTTATAGAAAAATACTGGAACCAAAGCTAATATGGCCATCAAATTCCAATACAACAAAACAGAGCTTCAGCATATCAACAAGCAATTGAAGATACGCGAGCGGGCCTTGCCTACACTTAAGAATAAGGAGGCCGCTTTGCGCGTGGAGGTGAAAAAAGCCAAAACCACTGCTGAAGAATACGACCAGTTGGTGCAGGAGAAATTGCTGGCTTATCAAAAAGCCTTGGAGCTTTGGGATGAGTTTGATAATAATCTTGTAGCCATTGACGATGTTGAATTGTCGGTAAAAAAGATCGCCGGGGTTAAAACTCCTGTATTAGAGCGAGTAGTGTTCTCTGTGAAAGAATTCAGTCTGTTCAACAATCCTTCGTGGTATTTAGATGGTATTGCCATAGTGAAGGAGCTTGCCAACACTGCCATAGAGCGAGAAGTTTTTTACCACAAGATGCAAATGCTCGACACTGCTCGACGCAAGACCACCCAAAAGGTGAATCTATACGAAAAAGTCCAGATTCCGGGTTTTCAGACGGCCATACTCAAGATAAAACGATACTTGGAGGATGAAGAAAACCTATCGAAAGCAGGACAGAAGATTGTGAAAACACGAATACAGGAAATGGAGGCAAGCCTATGATAGCCCCAATGACCAAATATTCCTTCTTGGTGTATCATGCCGACTATTTGGCTTTCTTAGAAAAGCTAAGAGGCATAGGTGTTGCACACCTTGTGGAGAAGCAAAAGGAAGTCTCTGACGCTCTTTATGGGCAACTCGAGCAAATAAAGAAAGTGAATGGAGCCATTAGATTTCTTTCCACGCGGTTAGAAAATTTACCAACTTCTCCCACAGTGCTCGCAGCCATCATGGATGGTAAAGAAGTTTTCCGAGAAGTGGAATCTTTACAGCAAGAATTGGAAAGCAAGCAACAGCAGCTGAGCATTCTGAAGAAGGAGATTTCTTATGCTGCGCTTTGGGGAGATTTCTCGCCCGAAACCATTGCCAAGTTGCGCAATAATGATGTGGTGGTAAAATTGTATTCGGTTTCGAGTCGAAAACTTGAGGAGGCTTGGTTGCAAGAATATCCTCTATCGTTGATATCCCAACAATCCGGCATTAGCTATTTGGCTATGTTTCTTAAAGAAGGAGACGCAAACTCCTTGGACTTGGAAGAAATGCGCCTTCCCGATAGGCCTGTTTCTGAGCTATACCACTACGAAACCCTGCTAAAAAAGGATGTTGATGCCATAAATGAACGCTTTGACCATCTTGCCCAAACAGGCATTGAAAGACTAAAGCATTATCATCAAGCACTCACCGAGGATTTCCAATTCAAAAATGCTATTCACAATACTGAAACGGAAGCCGACGGAATGGTGAAGTTTTTGGAAGGTTGGGTACCGGTGGAACGAAAAAACGAATTGATAGATTTTTTGGATCAAAGCAAAATCCTATATATAGAGGAACGGCCTACTCCAGAAGATAAAGTGCCTATTTTGTTGAAAAACAAGTCGTTCAGCAAGAAGTTTGAGCCACTAATAGAATTCTATTCCCTGCCAAAGTATGGCGAGCTAGATCTTACGCCATTCTTTGCTCCCTTCTACATGATTTTTTTCGGATTCTGCCTTGGCGATGCCGGCTATGGTGCAATCATGGTATTGGCAGCCTTGCTGCTCAAGAAGAAGGTTGCAAAAGAAATGCGCAACATGCTGGGATTGGTGTTCTATCTTGGCTTATCAACCATTTTCTTTGGTATTATTGGAGGCACATTGTTTGGCATACCACTCTACGAAACCGGATTGCCTGGTTATAGAAGCCTTGCGCTGCAGTTTGAGGCAAGAGATACGGATATCAACCAGTTGTTGTTCTACTTAGCATTGGTGCTTGGTGGAGTTCAAATACTGTTTGGTATGATTCTGAAAGCCGTAAACGAAGTGCGACAGTTCGGCTGGGGGTTTGCCTTAGGCACAATAGGTTGGCTAATTTTGCTCTTTGGCGGATTGGGTCTCTATGGCTTTAGTATGATTACCGGCGTGCCCATGGCGCAAATGAATATTGCGCTGTATATCCTATTGGCCATAAGTGGAATTCTGATTTTGCCACTCAACAATTTGGGTCGCAATCCATTGATAAACACAGGTGCAGGTATTTGGAATACTTACAATATGGTTACCGGTCTTCTTGGCGACTTGCTCTCCTATATTCGATTGTTTGCCTTGAGTATTTCCAGTGCAATTTTAGGCTTTGTGTTCAATAGCATAGCATTGCAAATGAGTGGCGATATACCGGTGGTGAGCATTATCATTATGATTATCATTTTGGTGATTGGCCACTCAATAAACCTCTTCATGTCGGGGTTGGGCGCATTTGTGCATCCGCTCCGTCTTACTTTTGTGGAATTTTATAAAAATGCCGGCTTCACAGGCGGTGGAAAGAAGTATGAACCTTTTAAAAAATTAACCTGAAGTTTTACTTAATCACTTTTATTTACTATGGAACCTATTATTCTTGCTTACATTGGCGTTGGATTGATGATTGGACTTGCCGGCATAGGCAGTGCATTTGGTGTAACCATTGGCGGTAACGCTGCTGTGGGCGCAATGAAAAAAAATGAAGATGCATTCGGAAACTATTTGATTTTGAGCGCACTTCCGGGCACACAAGGTCTTTACGGATTTATGGGATATTTCATCCTTTCAGGTTTTCTTGTTCCCGACATTACTTGGACCACTGCAGCCGCTATTTTTGGCGCAGGCTTGGCTTTGGGCACTGTTGGGCTTCTTTCGGCTATCCGTCAAGGTCAGGTTTGTGCTAATGGCATTGCAGCCATTGGTTCGGGATACAATGTGTTCGGAAAAACCATGATTCTTGCAGTATTCCCAGAGCTTTATGCGATTATTGCTTTCGCAGCAACATTTATGATTTCGGGAGCATTGTAGATAGGCATCAGAAATTTTCCTTATATAAAGCCATCTGGTGATTTTACCGGATGGCTTTACTTTTTTTGCACGGTCATGGTGCGTAATTGTTTCTTGCTATCTGCCCTTGCAGCACAACATGAGCCCATTCTTCATTAGCAAAAGGTTTTCCTTGGTAATAAAAGGCAACAGCATCCACCCACTCGCCATAAAGGCCGGGCTGAAGGAAAGTGGCGCGCAGGGTAATGGTAGTTTCCAAACCGCCGGCACTGCCCTGGAAAAAATCGTACCAGCTCCGGTATGGCGGCAGCGAACCCGGCCCGCTGAAAGCCGCATCTTCGGCAAGATTCACCTTGAGCAGCAGCCCGTAAACAGAGTCTTGGGTTATCTCCAACACTTCTATTTCGAGTCCGTTGAAACGCAAGGCAGAGAGGCTGTCGGCAAGCATATTGACCTTTTCGGGAAGCCCAGCAGCAGTGGGGACGGATATTTCATGCACGGCAACTGCAACAGTTCGCAAGGCCATTTCGCCGGGCAACAATGTGTCGCGGGCGCCAAAAATCGTCAAACGGCTAAACTCCTCCCGACCAGGCTCCCGGCGGCATGCCCCGCATCCGGCAAGCAACCACCCCCCTACGCAGATGAATATTACAACCAGATACTTACCTCTTTTCATTGACGCTTTTTTTTGGAAATACAGTGACGCTTTTCAGCTTCAAAATTACGGATTGAAAAGGGATTCAACGGTGCGATGTGCAATTTAATTTCCGGTATTTAACCAGAAAACGCTAATAGATTATCTACCTCACTATCAGCTTTGAGCTTATGTTTGTTGAGCTTTGTTGAAAAGCGAATGAATCGTTGAGGGGAAATTCAAAAGCCACTAAACGGAAATCGGAGGGCCGTGGTGTTGCCAAATAGGGGTACTACACATTTACAATAATTAGTGATTTAAAAGCGCTATATTTATACCGACTGGCAGAGTTAGCCGGCTTAGAAATGACCGATGAATATTCCGACTGGCTCGATGAGATTACTTCTTTTAACCTGAATGCCCGATACGATGATTACAAAAGGGAGTTTGTGAAATTGTGTACTCCTGAATATACGCAAGGCTGGATCGATAAAATAAAAATTATCAGGACATGGATAAAGGAGCAGCTATAGATATTGCCATAAAGTACGCCCACGCCGTAAAATCAAAGCATGATTTTGTGAGAATCATTCTTTTTGGTTCTTACGCAAAGGGCAACTTCAATGCAGACAGCGACATTGATATTGTTGAGTTTTAAAAGATTATGGCAATCTAATTGATATACAACTGGATTTGATGCGTTTAAGAAGGAAAATTGACAGTCGCATTGAGCCTCATCCATTCAGAGAAAAGGATTTTGATATTACAAACCCGATAGTATATGAGATTGTTAAATACGGGCAGGATATTAAAATCACCATAACCTGATTTTCCATATTAACCCAATAGGGGTTTGAGATAAAAGAAATTTACAGCCGCAAGGAAGTGGGGCAACCGTGTTGAAGGTCAGCAGGACTTCACCCGCTGGCCTTCAATTATTTATCAACCCCCCTTTGATAATTCACATAATTGCATATATTTACATTTTGTTTTGGTGGGCAAAAGGGGCGGTTATGCAGACGAAATTTTGATTGTAAACGCACTTTTGGTATGGTTATATACAAGCTGGCGGCAATGCTAAGGGACAACACATAAACGAAAATAACTGACCTACAAAACCAAAATAAACCTGCAAAACTCAGGCTATTAACCCAAGACCCGACAAGAACTTTATAAGTAAAGGTAAATTTACCTCTTTTTTTTCTTTTATTTAAAAAAATGGCTATATTTGCGGTAAATTTACCGTTAACTGACAGATGATAAACAATATTTTAAATAAAAGCCTCAGCTATGAAGGCGCATCTCTTGAGGAGTTATTGAAAGATAAGTTAGACCTTTCAGGTTTGACAAAAACTCAATTTGAAAAGCTATCGGGGATGGAACGAAAAAGTTTAGATGCGATTTTGGATAAGACATCTAAACAAACCGATATTATCAAATTGATGAAGCTTGCCGAGTTTTTAGAAATGGATTTGAACGATTTGTTGGTTATCCATTTTAAAGACAGACCTATTGAAGAAATCAAAGACCTTCAATCTTCAATGGAGATTACTTTTATTAATAAATTCTTTGATATAAGAACCTTGACAAGTTTAGGGTTTATTAAAAAGAATGACACTTTGGAGGCTTTAAAATCAAGGATTTGTAATTTCTTCGATATAGATACCATTTACGAATATGACAGAGAATTAAACGAAGCTCTTTACAGCCGAACAAAAAAATCTTTTAATGATAAAATGAAAGATTTTTGGATTAAATCAAGTTACAAGTATTTTGAATTAATTAACAACCCTAACGATTACAGTAGACAGAATCTAGTTGATTTAATTCCCAAAATCAAACCTTACACCCAAAATACAGAAACAGGCTTGCTTACTGTCTTTCAAGCGTTTTATAATATTGGCGTTACCGTAGTTTTTCAACCATCTTTACCAAGAACGCAAATTCGGGGAGCTACATTTTTAATCAATGACAAACCTAATATTGTCATAACAGACTTCAATAAAAACTACGCAACAATCTGGTTTGCACTAATTCACGAATTACATCACGTTTTATTTGACTTAGAGACAATTGAAAGAACAAATTATCATTTATCAGGAGAGCCAGATTTGTTTTTAATCCAAGAAGATAAAGCAAATGAATTTGCAGCCGAGTATTTATTGTCATCAGAAAAAATGAGATACATAGAGCCGTTGATACACAATAAATTTATGGTTGAAAAATTCGCGAAAGAATGCCAAATCCACCCTTGCATTATTTATTCGCAATATCAGTGGAGACAATCCCAAATTGGAAAGGATTATTGGGGAGCTTTTAAAGAACAATTCCCAAACATTAAAAGTCTAACAAAGAAATTGAATGTTTCTAATTGGGCCGTTGAGTCCATTAAAGAAACGGCATTAAGAGTAAAAGAATTATTAACGGTTTAATATTTAAAAAATGAGCGATAAAAAAATAGACAAAAACAAATTAATAAGAAAACTTTCCAAAGAAGATTTGGAAAGACTTGAAATTTTACAAAAGTCCGAAGAAGTTAAAGGAGAACAATTATCTATCGGACTTGATTTAGAGTTTGTTGCTGAGAACCAAGCCGAAATACTACTTGGACAAAAAATAGACGACCCTGTTCAAAAGTTTCAATTGTATTATCACGGCCTTTCAAGACTTCTCAAAGAAAGTTTACCAAAAGGTAAAGAATTTGAAGAAGGAAGAAGGATTTTTTATGATGAAAAAAATATTCTCATAAACAGAGGTGCTAAAAAAGACGAAAAAGGAATTAGAGGTAGTGATGGAAGAATGGCTTACATTGAAGACTTGGAAGAAGCAATTAAAATTGTTGCAGAATGGTCAGGTAGAAAAGGTACACCAGCCGAACTATTTTTGGCATTTTGGGACAAGAACGAGGAACTTGGATACGGACATCAAGATTAAAAAAGCACAGCCACCAACAGCGGTCTGGTGTAATGGCGTGTTCAGTGCTTCGTACGACAGTTTGTGGTAGGTTCAAGAGCAGTTCTTCGATTAAACTTTTGTGCTAAAAAACCGCCAAAACCCCAAGCCGCAAATCGTTATAGCCAATTTTTAAAGACCACCACCAATTAAATAAAACGAATATGTCAATTTGTATCGCAATCGCAGTCCCAGATGGAATAGCATTAGCTGCCGACAGCCAGACAACCTGGAATCAAACAATTAAACAGGCTCAACAACTTGGAACAAATCAAATGTTCGAACTTGCACAACCGATTAACATTCCTGTAGGTTGGTCAAGAATGGCTAGAAAGCTTTTTAACGTCAAAGCAAATGAAAACAATTATGCTATTTGTATTGCTGGGTCAGCATTTTTAAATCACAAAACAATTTCATCAATTTTTAAAACATTGGAAAAAAGCTATCAAGGTGATGGAACATTTGACAATGTGACTCGACACTTCATTAACGGCCTAAAAAATGAGTTAAGACGACAACTTAATACGGAAAATCTTGCAACTGCTCAAACGATACTTAATGTAGAATTTATTATCAGTGGTTACGTAGAGTATGAAGTTTCAAAACCGCGAATTGAAAGTTGGGTTGTATTCTCGGGATCAGCACAACTGGTCGATGGTCAACAATTGAACAATGGTGAATTTAAAAAGTGGACGAACATTGTAAATGGACTACACACTTATGGTGGATGCTGGATCGGTAGATATGAATTCATATCTCACTTAGTTACTCATAACAACCCACAATTACCACCAATTCAGGGACAGTATGAACTCTTATCACTCGCAGACGCTGTTGACTATACAAAATTCCTTGTTGAATATACTTGCGACTATCAAAGATTTGCGATAATGGTTCCTGATTGTGGTAAACCAATTATAAGTGCTACACTGACACCGGAAACCTATGACGAACAAATTATTAAATAATAAAACTGGATATACATAAATAGACCTCTTAGCGCTCTGCAAGGCCCTACAATGAGCCCATGCTGAACTTCATCCAGCTTCGGGGCTTAATCCGGACTATGTATTTACCGATGGTTTTTGATGTTTTTTTTGAATTGGGGGGTCAGTATCGCCGGGATTTCCAGTTTTCTTTCTTTAAACTTTCTTAACTTTGAAAAAAATGAAAAATAATGCTTACAAAAGAGAAAATTAAAAAAAGCATTGATGCTCTGCCTGATAATTTAACGATTGATCAGGTTATAGATAGAGTTATTATGTTGGATAAAATCGAACAAGGCTTGAAGGATGTTGAGGAAGGCAGGGTGCATTCTACGAATGAGGTAAAAGCTAAGCTGAGCCAATGGTTGAAATAGTCTGGACTTCGCGGTCTTTGAATGATCTTGAGGAGATTGGGAATTATATTTCCAAGGATTCACCCAAGTATGCAAAGCTAACACTTGAGAAGCTTATAGAAACAGCTAAACTTATTGAAACTAATCCACTCATTGGGCGAATTGTTCCGGAAGTAAAACAAAAAAACATCAGAGAATTAATCACGGGAAATTATAGAATTATTTATCAAATAAACGACAATAGATTTGCTTATATACTTACAGTTCATCACAGTTCCAGGCTTATCTCAAATAATCCGGCATTAAGAAAAAGAAAATAGCGACTTCTGCCAACTAATAAAACTCCGATCGTTCTGCAAGGCCCTGCGAAGAGTCCATGTTGAACTACATCCTGTTTCTCCTCTTTATCAGGGCTAGGTATTTACCGATGGTTTTTGATGTTATTTTCAGGAATAGAGAGGGCAGCATTTCCGTGATATCCATCACCTTCGCCAATTAGCAAACCGATACCGATAATATTAGTTGACATAACCCGCTATGGTCAAAAGGTTATTATATTTGTATTAATATTTGTGATATGATTACCAAAGAATTAATATTGAGTACTTTAAAATCAAATGAACCTGAGATTTCACAATATGGAATCAGAGCTATTGGATTATTTGGGTCGTATGTTAGAGACGAGCAATCTGAGATCAGTGATATTGATATTTTAGTTGATTTTGAGCCGGAAAAAGAGAATTTTGACAACTACATGGCAGTTTGCGAAATGATTGAAAAAATGTTTAAAAATCAACGCGTTGAGATTGTTACAAAAAATGGATTAAGCCCTTATATCGGACCAAAGATCTTAAACGAGGTGATATATGTCTAAAGAACCTATTGAATATCTGAAACATATCCGCGACGAAAGTTTTTACATACTTTCTGTAATAACACCCGATAAAACGAAAGATGATTTTTTGGCTGATGAAACACTAAAACGTGCAGTAATCAGGAGTTTAGCGATAATTGGTGAAGCT
>DMJL01000213.1 GCA_003451785.1 Bacteroidales bacterium | reverse complement strand
CCCTGTGGGTTCATTCATTTGCCCAAATATGATAGTTGCCTGCGATTGCACAAGTTCTTCCATCACTACCTTAGCAATCTCCCATTTCCCATTGGCCATAGATTCTTTAAACGCTGCTCCATAGCGTATTACATCCGAATCTATCATTTCGCGCAATAGGTCGTTGCCCTCACGGGTGCGCTCCCCAACTCCTGCAAAAACACTAGTTCCCTTATAACTTTTTGCAATGTTGTTTATCAATTCCATGATAATCACGGTTTTGCCTACGCCGGCTCCACCAAACAGACCTATCTTGCCGCCTTTTGGATAAGGTGCAAGCAGATCTATCACTTTTATGCCCGTGTAGAGAATTTCGGATTCGGTTTTCAAATCCTCAAAGCGAGGAGCTCCCCTGTGGATAGGGTAATGTCGGGTAGCTTCTATGGGTCCCATTCCATCAATGGTCTCCCCCATAACATTAAACAGCCTCCCCCTAATCAGAGGCCCAACCGGAACGGTCATGGGGCTACCAGTGCAAACTACCTTCATATCGCGGGCAAGACCCTCTGTGGAGTCCATGGCTATAGTTCTTACAGTGTCTTCGCCCAAATGCTGCTGCACTTCTAATACAAACTTTGCGGCATCAAAAGTATCTATCAGCAAAGCCTCGTGGATAGCTGGCAGGGCATCTGAGTTGTCGAAAACCACATCTACAACTGGTCCGATAATTTGAGAAATTCTACCCGATTTTTCTAGTTTCTCCATTGCACAATACTAATTTACCCCCATAAAGCACTCATGGGGTTTGCTTGCGAATGTACTTGTTTTTGGAAAACCATCGAAAGGACAACGCAAAATTCTTGATACCTTTGCCCGTATTAGTAGAAGTAACAACAATTATCGTCTTAATGAGTTGCAAAGCAGGATGTCCTTGCCGCCTAACTAACGAAGCTAAATCATACATCGAAAAAGGTGATGTATTGCAGGCTGCATTTATCATAGGAAGTGCGTACTACTTAGAAGGTATTGTAATTGAAGGAAATCGAATAGGTAGAACCATAGGCTATCCGACAGCCAATCTAAAAATTGACTCGGCAGTTCTTTTGCCCGCCAATGGCGTGTATGTTGCAATGACTCGCTTAGAAGGGTGTTGGTACAAAAGCATGGTGAACATTGGCACTCGACCAACGCTAAATCTGCACAAAGTAGTTGTGGAGGTTTTCCTTATTGGTCTTGATAGTGAAATATATGGCAAAACCCTAAGTGTGCATTTTCTCAATAGAATTCGCAGCGAAGTGCGTTTCCCTTCTTTGTCCGAACTCAAGCAGCAGCTGAACATGGACCGCCTCCACACTGTTGAAGAAATAGATCGGCTGGGAGTGCGCCCAAGTTCTGATGAACTAAGTATTAAGCTGCAAAGGACATAGCCACTTTTGATTTCGATTGTAATAATTGCTACGCAATTACTACAGTGGGCTGGAATAAAATTCATTTTAAAAAGACCTGATGCTTAGAAACACCATAATACTCCATTACAGAAATTGGATAATAGATTTTCTGCGGTTAGCAGGCAAATTGAATATCCTTAGAGCTTGGAATCTTTTGCAGGTGTTTATAGGATATTATCTAAGCAAGATGCTACGCCGCCCTGTAGTTTTGGGAATGCCTTATGCTATTTCTGCAGAGGTAGCTGCTACTTGCAACTTGCGATGCCCCCACTGTGTAGAAGGGCTGAAAATGTCGAATCGAAAAATCAAACTCCTTCCCAAAGAAGATTTTAAGCAGTTGCTTAGTGCATATAAATCCCATGCTCTTTATGCCAATTTATATTTTCAAGGCGAACCCTTTCTCAATCCTGAGTTGCCCGAGATTGTTAGTATGGCAAACCATTATGGCTTATACACTTATGTGTCAACCAACGGGCATTTTCTCCATGCCGAAAATTGCAAACGGATAGTGGAAGCTGGTCTTAATCGTATTGTTATCTCCTTGGATGGATTGAATGATGAAACTTATCGTTTCTACAGAGTAGGCGGAAATTTCAATAAAGTAGTAGATGGGATAGCCACTTTGTCGAAAACAAAAAAAGCGATGAACGCTTCGCATCCGCTTATTGTGATTCAGTTTTTAGTAAATCGGCAGAACGAGAGTCAAATAGGAGATTTGCCTAAGTTTGCAAAATCCTTGGGGGCTGATTTGGTGGAGATAAAGACCATGCAGCTAAATCAAGAAGCTGAATCAACTGCCTATTTGCCCCAAAACCCAAAATATAGCCGATACCATATCAAGGATGGGAAATTAGTGCTGCGCAAAACACCCACCAAAGCAGGGTGCTTCAGGCTTTGGAGTCATGTAGTGTTTACTTCCGATGGACTTCTGGTGCCTTGTTGCTACGATAAGTTGCCCGATTATCCTATGGGAAACACAAAGGGCAAAAACCTTTGGTTTTCGCCCCAAATGAATCAGTTTCGTGCTAAGTTGCTCACCCAACGAAGCAACTTAGATATTTGTTGCAATTGCAACGAGTAGGCCATTAAATGGTCATAATGTCGGCTTCCTTAGCCTCCAAGAGTTTGTCAATCTTGGCGATATATTTATTGGTAAGCTCTTGAGCATCGGCTTCAAATTTCTTCACATCGTCTTCCGAAACGCCTTCTTTCTGTAACTTTTTGGCAAATTCTATGCCTTCGCGACGGGCACTGCGTACCCCTACTTTGCTATGTTCGGCTTCCTCTCGAGCACTTTTTACTAAACTTTTTCGCCTTTCTTCGGTAAGGGGGGGCACTACAATCCTTATGATTATGCCATCGTTCTGGGGATTAAATCCTAAGTTGGCAGCCATAATAGCTTTTTCAATCGGGTTGAGCATGTTTTTTTCCCAAGGCTGCACCACTATTGTTCGAGGATCTGGGGTATTGATGTTAGATATTTGCGACAACTTAGTCATTGTGCCATAATAATCTACTCTTACCCCGTCAAGCATCTGTGGATTGGCTTTGCCTGCTCTGATTTTTTGCAATTCACGCTCCAAATGTCCAATTGCTTTATCCATGGCCTCCTTGGTGGCATCTTTCAAAAATTCAATTTCTTCGTTCATGTGCAATTATTCTTTATCAATGTTTTTTAGACTATATGCAAATGTAGTTTTTTTCGCAAAAATGCAAACTGCTTTTCA
>DMJL01000114.1 GCA_003451785.1 Bacteroidales bacterium | reverse complement strand
TCGTCCACAATTTCTACTTCCTCTTCAAGCTGCCTATGAATGGCATAGTTGCGCCATCGATCCAGCACGGTTTGCATATCTGATGGCAATTCTGAATCGAAATGTAGGTGCTTTCCTGTAGAAGGATGGATAAAGCCCAATGTTTTAGCATGGAGGGCTTGTCGGGGCATTATTTTAAAACAATTCGATACAAACTGTTTGTACTTTGTGAATGTGGTTCCTTTCCGAATTTTGTCCCCTTCGTAGGTATCGTCGTTGAAAAGTGGGTGTCCAATATGCTGAAAATGCGCCCGAATCTGATGTGTGCGACCCGTTTCGAGCTTGCATTCCACAAGTGTTACATATCCAAACCGTTCTAAGACTCGATAATGGGTAATGGCGGGTTTGCCGTGTGCCCCATCAACAAAAACATCCATCACCTTTCTGTTTTTCAAGCTTCGCCCAATATTGCCGGCAATGGTTCCTTGGTCGTTGGCCACATCACCCCAGACCAATGCGTGGTAGATGCGGTCAATCTTGCGGTCATAAAAAAGCTTGGCCATCTTAGTTTGCGCCATTTCCGTTTTGGCTATCAATAGAAGCCCCGATGTGTTTTTGTCTATGCGGTGCACTAATCCGGGCTTAATGTCTTCGTTATTTTGCTTAGGCAGGTTCTCGAAATGATACACCAGGGCATTCACCAAGGTACCTGTGTAGTTGCCGTATGCAGGGTGTACTACCATGCCGGCTTCTTTGTTTATGATTATGATGTCGGGGTCTTCGTAAACAATGTTTAATGGAATATTTTGTGGTATCAATTCGATTTCGCGCGGAGGATGTGCCATTACAATGGTTACTACATCGCCGGGTTTCACCCTGTAATTGGGCTTCACAGGGATGTCGTTTACCAAGATATTGCCTGCCCGTGCTGCCACTTGAACCTTGTTGCGGCTGGAGTTTTCTATCCGCACCGATACAAATTTGTCGACGCGAAGTAGTCCTTGTCCTTTATCAGCCACAAAGCGAAAATGTTCAAACAATTCCTGCTCTTCCCCTTCTTCGTGAACGGGGTCTTCGTTGGGTTCTTTAAAATCGATCATTGGATGTTTGTTAGCGCGCTATAAGAATTCGCTCAACATGCCTTAACTGGTTGTTAGGGCAGGTTAGCCTGATTAGATAAACCCCATTGTTTAAGTGCCCGAGATGGAGGGTAGGAGTGTATTCCTGCGAAAGTATGAGCCTACCAAAGAGATCGAATATCTCTACTCTTATATTGTCTTGGAATCTTGATGTTTCTGGGAGACGGATGGAGAGTACATCACTTTTTAATGGGTTTGGGAAAATACTGCCAGGAGCCAAGACTTCCTGGCTTGGATTATCGTGCAATGATGCACTTCTTCCCCCTACCATGGCGCGTATCATCAATGCGCCCTGAAAAATAGATGGTAGCCAACCCGCGCCGGTATCAAAGAAAATATTTTCCCCGGCAGGCGAATTTGCATCATAGCCCATGCTTATGAAACCTTCGCTTCGTTGTTCCCAGCCCACAAATATGGTTCCCGACACCGGCAATGGCGTTTGCAGCCGATATGTAAATACCCCATTAGGATGGTTGTCGAAATCCGGGCGAAAAACGGCCGAACGATAAGCAACCTGCTCGGGTTGCAGGGAACGCCATACGGTTATGAAAATGGGTATTTCGTTTTGGTCGTCCAAGGTACGATTGAGTGTAAATTGCACCGAATGCAAGGTATCGGGATGGCTGAGTATGAACCGAAATGCTCCACGGGCATTGCGCCCTATAAGTCCGTAGCCTGCCTCTGCTACACCATCGTCGTAGGCAAAGAAATTGGAAAACTTTTGATTGAAGGCAATGGTATCGTTGCGCTGCATTCCATCGCCTGCAAGACCCTCCCTTATTACATGCACAATGCGAAAGTTGCGAGTTGTCTCGGCATTAGCAGGAAAAAGATTGGGCAATACAATAGGAGATGCATGGGCAGCAAATGTTTGCAGACCGCTTTGCGAAAACGGAGCAATATTCCACGACCCTCCTGAGTAGGTTCTCACAGCTCGCCCCTGCTCATCTAAAATAAAATATCGGTATAAGTAGTTGTAAACAATGCTTCCCAAATTGGTGATCTGCACTTGAAAGTTTTGCCTAAGATGTGCTTGGGGGTTCTGTGCAAAATGAGACCAAGGCATGGCCGTGTATCTGCGCAAAGCCGACTGAGCTGGACCGGCGAATGCAATATCAAAATAGGCGAGATTGCGTTTGCTGCGTCGCCTGTCGAGCACCACATAGTCAATATTCCAAATATTGTTGTTGCCTGCTTTGTTTTGCAATGATTGGTCGGCAGGGGCAAAACTTCCATAATTTTTGAATCGAAACCGGAATTGGTTGTGAAAATACGCAGGGTTGTTGATAAACACAGAGCCTCGCATAAAAGCACGCCCATTAGCTTCTGTAAACTCAGCTAAAGTGCTACCGGTTGTACGCCAAACACTTACCCATTGGTCGGGAACCCATGTGGGTGCTGACCCTGGAACGGCAACATAATGGCCGGGAGTTTTTAGGAACTCCACCACCAGAGAGTCTCTTTTGCGGGGGCTGCCGCCAAGGCCTTGCGGCTGGTAGTAAAAAGTAAGCAGAACAGAATCTGCCGGAGATAAACCTGCCAACTGTATGGCTCGAGAAGTAAGGAAGTCGGCCTCGAATTGGTATGGGGTTTGGTAAGCTGCCTGATACATATGCCCGTGTTCATCCAGCAGATCAAACGATGCTACTCCCACTGTAATAGGGCGCACTGCCATTCCGGTGTTTACAAATGCTTGTCTGTCGCTCCAAAGAGATGGGTCGGGGAACGGACCGGGGCGCGAAAAATCGTCTCTAAAAGGTAATGGAATGCTACTCGGTTGCGACTTTGTTGCTTCACCTAAAGTAACATAGTCAGGTACTTTGTTAGGATTGGATTGCAGCGGTTGCAGCCTCTCTTGGGTAAATGCTGCAAAAACAGTTAAGAAAAACATCCAGAAAAACGCCGCAAATACTTTCATCAGTTGGTTCTAAAGAATTCCCTATGGGCTGTAGGCTTGCTAAAATTCATCTATGGGTTTGTACCAGACATCCACACGAGTACCCTTAAGAATTCTTCCATAGGGGTCGAATTCTGGGAATTGCCTGTAAACCCGCGCTTCACTATTGTTAACGCTACCTCCATGCGTTTCATTGCCCAGCTCCAAGGAATTTTCCATTAAAACCATTCTAACCTCCTCTGGTGTTTTTCCGAAGAGCATAGGGATGTTTACAGTAGCAATTGAACTTAGGTGTTGTTGAAAATCGAATCTGTTGGCCGATCGATACACCAGATTCACTGGTTGGCCTGCTAGCAAGAATTGGCTACGCAGTGTGGGGTCGGGGGTTTGCTGATAAACCCTTGGATTGTCGTTGGCTTCGTCCAAGAAATCTTCAAGACCAACACTCAACGATGACCTTTGAAGCGTGGCTATTGCCTCTGCACGAGTTTGGCCGATAAGCATGGGCACTGCCACCAGATTCTGACCTAATCCTTGCCCAATTACCAAATCAATGGAAGTACCTTTGTTTACAAGAGTTCCAGCTTCGATTGGGCTATTGCCTATTCGTTGTTCCAATATGGCATTCTGGGCAATATCCACTCTATAGGAGAGATTTCCTATGCTTAATCCGTATGACGAAAGCAGGGCTGCTGCTTGCCTGAAGCTCAGGTCAACCAAGTTGGGCATGGGAACCTGTTCGGGAAGCACAGCCACAATGGTTAAGTAAACCCTTCGGTTCCTTTTTACCTCCATGCCACTCTCAGGATCTTGCCGAGCTATGGTGCCACCCGGTAGCGTAGCATCGTGTATGGAGTCGTTGAGCGTATAACGAAGGTTATAATCATCGAGTAGTTCCTGTGCTTCATCCAAAGTAAGACCTGCAAGGTCGGGTACCTGTATGTAGTTTCCGTGCCGTGTATATACATTGAGCAATTGCATGGTAAACCATAGGAGTCCAAGACCGGTTATTAAAATAATAAACAAATGCTTAATAAACAGCTTGCTTTGAATAAATTGTTTGATGTGCATAGTTTCCGACTGGATTGAATTACTCGCTTGGAGTTATGGATTTTTTTGCAAAAATAAGCTATATACCATTAGCCCTGTGTGCTTTCATGGTTTAAATCCCCCTTAGGGTGACAAAATTACGAAATACATCGCTTAGCAAGGTGGTTGTTCAAATGGAATAGTTGCTCACACCATGAAGGAAAGTTGTAATTTTGAATCTTTTCAAAAAAAAGAAAATTGCAGACGGAATGTGCATAAGTACAATTGATGCATAAATTTGTAATTCAGCAGATTGCGTCTTTTTAAAACACTTAAAATCAGAATGTGGATGAAGAAAAATATAGCATTGATAGCTGGTGGTGACTCTGGCGAATATGTAATCTCCATGGGCAGTGCCCGCACCATCCAAAACAATATTGATTCTGAACTTTATAATGTTTATACAATTCTGATAAGTAAAAACAAGTGGGTTTTTGTGGATGGTGCTGATATTGAGCATAATGTTGATAAAAATGACTTCAGCATAAACCCCAATGGTGAAAAAATTCTCTTTCATTGTGCATTTATCACAATCCATGGCACACCCGGCGAAGATGGTAAGCTGCAAGGCTATTTCGATTTGATGGGATTGCCCTATACCACTTCGGGATT
>DMJL01000070.1 GCA_003451785.1 Bacteroidales bacterium | reverse complement strand
GGTTTATGAATTATACAGGCTAAGTACGCTTCATACATTTATTGACAAAGTAAAAACAGAAGGGTTAATTGTATTTTAATGTTTGAGCCTTTTTTCAAATCTGATGATAAAAATTTCTATCTTCTCAAAGGAGACACCATAGAACTTTTGCCTCAATTTGACCATAAGTTTGATATGGTTTTCGCAGACCCTCCCTATTTTTTATCTAACAATGGTCTCTCAATTCAAAGCGGTCAAATCGTAAGTGTAAATAAGGGAAACTGGGACAAGTCGCACGGCTTTGAATACATCAATGAATTCAATCGCAAATGGCTTTCATTGGTTCGTGCCAAAATGAAAGATGACGCAACCATTTGGATTAGCGGAACCATGCACAATATTTTTTCGGTAGGGCAAATTTTGACCGAATTAGGATTTAAGATTTTGAACATAATTACTTGGGAAAAGACCAATCCGCCACCGAATTTTTCTTGCAGATATTTCACATATTCAACCGAACAAATTATCTGGGCAAGAAAATCTGAAAAAGTTCCTCATTATTTCAATTATGAATTAATGAAGCAACTCAATGGAGACAAACAAATGAAGGATGTATGGAAATTACCGGCAATAGCACCATGGGAAAAATCTTGTGGCAAACACCCTACTCAAAAGCCACTTTCTGTTCTAACCCGACTAATATTGGCATCAACAAAGTCCAATGCATGGATTTTGGACCCGTTTACTGGTAGTTCCACAACAGGTATTGCAGCCAACTTAGCTAATAGACGATTTTTGGGTATTGACCAAGAGGAAGAGTTTCTTCAATTGAGCAAAAACAGAAAACTTGAAATTGAAAACCCGAGAATAGCTGCAACGCTCAAACAAAAAATTGCCGGTTTCAATGATAAGAAACAACTTGATTTGTTTCTACTTGATGAACCACAAGAGGAATATAAAACGGAGCTATACTTATAAAAATCATGGCAGCTTGGCTCACAGCCGTTTACCAAATCGGATTTTACTAGAAATTCTTCTACCATAGTTAACTCCCCTGCTATCCATAAAACACTAACTAACACCAACAGGAGAAGTTGGCATCACTTCTACAAAGCATCAAACGGTATTGCTCACCGTGATTTGGCTTTTGCGCTACTTATGCCGAGAATCTAAGAAATAGCTGCGCCAATGGCTGTGCAATATTCGGCATGCATAGGCACATGGAATTGCAGCTTGTATAATTCGGCCAATTCTGAAAAGGTTTTTTCAGCCCTAAACACATGCACGAGTTTGCCGGTAAGCACTATATCTTGGTAGTTTTCGGCTCGTGCGGCAAAAATTGCCAACATACCTATCACCTGAAAAACCATAGTGAGAATTCCGAGTGTAACATCGTTTTTGGTTGCTTGGTCGTTCATCTTCCCAAAATTTGATGCGGTGAGGTGCCCCGGCAGATTGCCGATTTCTATTCGCGAAATATCGCTAATGCTTAGGTCCACATAATCGGGCTTGCCAGAGCGAGCAGTTTCTATGATGGTTTCAAAATTGCTAAGGTGTACCATAGCCTTCGATAATCCCAAGATGGTACCGCCGCCTACTCCCGTGCCCCCAAGATGAAAAATTCCATCGGGAGAAGCTTTTACAAAAGCTGTCCCCGTGCCCATGCTTACTACAACTGCTTTTTTCAGCTTGGATAGAAACAAGCCGCCATAACCCAAGGCTTTGAATTCTTCTACTTTTGTGAGTTGCAAACCCAATAGCGCATTGCCCAAAAACGAAGCCCCTACTCCGGTAATTTTTATGCTTTTAATATCGGACAGCGAAAGCTTGTTTACAGTGAGGAATTTCCCCAAGGCACCGGAAGCCGACGCTATTGGATCGCTTGCTTCCACCGAGAGTGGATCTATGATTCTACCATCTATAAAACCAACAATTTTGGTTGTGCTGCCACCAATGTCAATTCCTATGTTCATTGTCGCTATTATTTAGAGAGTTTTGGGCTTCATTTTCAGTAAAACATTATTTCTTGGTCGGCAAACCGTAGCCTAAGCTGTAGGCAATCAAATCTACAATATGAAGAGTTTTTAGCGGGAGTTTTTTCTTTTTGATAAATCCATCGAGATGCATCAAGCAAGAAGAATCTGTAGAAACTATGTATTGGGCACCAGTTTCTAAAGCAGCCTCTGCCTTTTGCTCCGCCATAGCGGCACTAATATCGGGGAACTTCACAGAGAATGTACCACCAAATCCGCAGCAAATATCTCGATGATTCATTTCTACCAATTCCAAGTCTTCGATACCGCTCAACAGTTTGCGCGCTTCATCTTTGAGACCATATTCGTGAATAGCAGCACACGAATCGTGAAAGGTAACTTTTGCAGGAAACTTTCCATTTATAGTTTCTATGCCCAAATGGTTTACAAGATAGTCTGTGAACTCAAAAATCTTCCTACCCAATTGTCGGTTTTCGTTGTGCAATGCAGAGTTGTCGAAAAGTTTGGAATAATAATTCTTAATAATTGCCACACACGATGCCGATGGTCCAACCACATATTTGTAGCTCGCAAAATCTAAAATAAATTTTTGGGCCACAT
This sequence comes from Bacteroidales bacterium, assembly GCA_003451785.1. Lineage (GTDB taxonomy): Bacteria > Bacteroidota > Bacteroidia > Bacteroidales > UBA7960 > UBA7960. The sequence continues at coordinate 6,367 of DMJL01000070.1, read as the reverse complement.
GCTTGCATTCGTCATGGTAGCCATTGTTGAATGCAACCTGCCCACAGCAAGTCTGGGAAGGATTGTAGAGCGATTTAACACGAAAATGCTTGAGTACTTGCACCATATTCATCCCGGTTTCAGGAAAAATCTGGTCTATAAAACAGGGTATAAATATTCCAACTTCCATAGCAGTAGTACTTTGGCTAACCTAAGTCTTCAACATTACTTTGCATTCGCTGCCTCACAACTTCGTAAAGAAAAACACCCGAAGCTACCGAGACATTGAGCGATGCTACCTTGCCCGCCATAGGAATGCTCACAGTAATATCGGCAAGCGAGAGCAATGAGCGGTGAATCCCTTTCTCTTCAGAACCTACAATGATTGCTATTGGACCATTCAAATCGGCTTGATTGAGCCTTAAGCCCGACTTTTCGGTAGCCGCAACAATTTTCACTCCACACTCTTTTAAGAAAGCTAACGATGCTATCAAATTTTCTTCGCGGCAAACTTGCAATCGTGCCAATGCACCCGACGAAGTTTTTATGGAATCGGCATTTATGGGGGCGGTTCCTTTTTGCGATAGTATCAACGCATGAGCTCCAAAACACTCTGCCGAGCGGGCAATGGCTCCCAGATTGCGCACATCCGTTACCCCATCGGCAACAACCAATAGGGGCACCTCACCTTTCTCATAGATATTCGGCATCACTTCCGATAATTCGTAATAGGGTATTACGGGCAAAAAGGCAATGATTCCCTGGTGATTTTTGCGGGTGAGGCTGTTGAGTTTCTCTATCGGTACCATTTGATAGGGAATGTTTCGTTGCCGAATAGTGTTGAAAAGCTGTACGAAGTTCTCCCCTTGCAGACCTCTCTGAATAAGAATTTTTTCAGGAAGGTCTCCTTTTTCGATGGCTTCTAATACCGGGTGTATTCCAAAAATATAATTTTCCAATGCTAAATGCTTTATTGATGATGCAAAAATGCGTTAAGGATACAAAATTCTAAAAAAATTAGAATAAACAGCCAAAGCCGTGGAGTATTTTTGTGTTTCAATGGTTTTATTCTGAATGAAAAATCATGCAGTCTGCAAAAAATAATGATTGAAAACTTCGGTTGCTTACAATTTGCTCATCTATACTTAGATGCAAAGGCATTTATAGAGTTAGATTTTCTATCAGGCTCCTAATTCACTACCCGCTTAAACTCCAATTTATTGGAGATTTTCCCGTTGCATTAAGTATTTCGTTTGTTTTCGAAAAATGCTTGCATCCCAAAAAACCCTTATGTGCTGAAAGTGGCGAAGGATGGGGTGCTGTTAGCACATGATGTTTTGCATGGTCTATCAATCCCGTTTTAGAAATAGCAAATTTGCCCCACAACAAGAACACAACACCTTCTTTTTTCTGACTGATTATTTTTATTACAGCATCGGTAAATTGCTCCCAACCTCTATTCTGATGCGAACCCGCCTGATTTGCCCTTACAGTGAGCGTTGCATTGAGCAATAGAACGCCTTGCTTTGCCCACGGCTCGAGATTTCCGGTGGTGGGAATAGAAATACCCAAATCATTGTTTAACTCTTTGAAAATGTTTACTAAAGAAGGCGGAGGCGCAATCCCATCGGATACCGAAAAACACAGACCATTGGCCTGTCCTGCGCCATGATATGGGTCTTGCCCTATTACAACGACCTTCACCGAAGAGAACGGAGTGCTATCGAAAGCTGCAAAAATCTTCTTACCCGGTGGAAAAATCTGGAACTGTTGCATTTCCTCCTTTAGAAAAGTCTTTAAAGCCCTAAAGTAAGCCGACTGAAACTCAGCAGCTAATTCCTGCTTCCAACTTACTTCTATTTGCGGGTCAATAGATGGCTCGCTCATGCTTCAATTCATTGAAATTATTGTTTGGAAGCTATACTTTGGGCAAGCGAATTAGAGAAAGTTCTAATATCTACTCCCCCGAAATTTCCGGAACTCATAAACAAAAAACATGTTTTTTTTGTGGCAAGTTCTTCAATCCTTTGCAAAAGCGCATCAGAGTTGTTAAATACCTCAAGGTCTTCTTTTTTAAAAGCCATTGCAACATCTTCCTTTTTAAGGTCGGGTAGTTTCTTCATTTGCAAAGCATGGGGGCTAAAATACACCAAAGCCTTATCCGCACTATCCATGGAGCCTTCGTATTGCTGCAAAAAAGCCATATTGAGACTGCTAAAGGTGTGAAGCTCCATGCAGGCAACAAAATTCCAATCGGGAAATTGCTCCCTTACGGCTTGCGTGGTGGCTTTGAGCTTGGATGGGGCGTGCGCAAAATCTATGAAAGCAATCACCTCATTTGTATCCACTATTTTTTCGAGTCGCTTGCTGGCACCTTTAAAACTACTTATGGCGCGCAGAAAATCTGTTTCGGATATACCCAAAACTTTGCAAACCGATTTTGCCGCATTGATATTGAGCATATTGTGTTTCCCAAAAATATTCATCTCAAATTCATTGCCGTCCTGCACAATCACAGTTTTTTCTTTTGACTGCCTATAATCAGGCAACGAATAAGGAATAATAGTAAGGTCACTTCGGGTAGATTGCTCCACCAATTCATGTAGAATTGCGTCATCTTGGCAATACACCAATACTCCATTTTGCTCAATGGTTTCGATGAAAATGCGGAATTGTTGCAAGTAGAATTCCCAAGTTGGGAACACATTGATATGATCCCAAGCAATGCCGCTTAAAATGGCAATTTGTGGTTGGTAAAGATGAAATTTTGGTCTGAGGTCTATGGGCGAACTGGGATACTCGTCGCCTTCCATAACCATGTATTTTGCATCGTGGCTCAACTCTACCATTATATCAAACCCTTCGAGCTGTGCACCAACCATAAAATCGGTTTTTAGGTTGTTTAGTTTCATTGCATGAAGAATCATTGCAGTAATGGTGGTTTTGCCATGGCTGCCCCCAACCACAATGCGAGTTTTATGAAGCGATTGCTGATACAAAAATTCGGGGTATGAATAGACATTCAATTTCAACTCCTTTGCTCGTAAAAGCTCGGGATTATCGGCTCGGGCGTGCATTCCTACAATTACGGCATCAAGGTGGGGATGGATTTTTTCCGGAAACCAACCTTGTTTTTCGGGAAGCAATCCATAACGACTGAGGCGGGTGAGCGATGGCTCGAATATTTCATCATCAGAGCCTGTTACTTGGTTGCCGGCTTTTTTCAATGCAATGGCAAGGTTGTGCATTGCGCTGCCTCCTATGGCTATAAAATGGACATTCATCGGTGGATTTTTGGAATTGGGTAAAGGTAGTAGTTTCTTTGCGCAAAGGATTGGATGCCGAACCCAAAATTTCTTCATGTCTTTGGAATTTGGCTGTATTTTTGTCGTCTATTGAAACTTAAAAATATCGCAAATGCAACTATATGCTATTAATGCCGGTCATTTTAAAATGGATGGCGGTGCATGTTTTGGGGTTGTACCCAAGTCGCTATGGCAAAAGTGGGTTCCGTCGGATGCCAACAATTTGATAAACCTTACATCCAGAAACATACTCGCTGCAACCGACAACAGGCTGATTGTGGTTGATGCCGGCCTTGGCAATAAGCAAGATGAGAAATTCTTTCGCCATTTCCATCGTTTTGGAGAAGAAACCCTCCAAAACACCATAGCAAAGGCAGGATTTAGCATGGCGGATGTAACCGATGTGATTCTCACGCATTTGCATTTCGACCATTGCGGCGGTGCATTGGAATTCGACTCCAATACAGGTTCGCCTGTTCCTGTGTTTCCCAATGCCACCTATTATGTAAGCAAACAGCAATGGGATTGGGCAATGAACCCAAATCCACGGGAGGCAGCATCATACTTCAGGGAGAATTTTTATCCATTATTCGAAAGCGGCAGATTGGAGTTTGTGCATCAAGCAGGCAATTTTTGCCAAGGCGTAGAATTGCACATCAAAAATGGGCATACGCAGGGGCTGATAGTACCGGAATTTGACTACAAAGGGCAAAAGGTGGTGTTTGTTGGCGATTTCATTAGCACCATGTATAATTTGCCTATCCCTTTTGTACCTGCATTCGATATTCATCCCATAGAATCCATGAGAGAAAAGGCAGAATTTCTTGAGTATGCACTAGCAAATGGCGCTGTATTGTTCTTTCAGCACGATTATTATAATGAATGTTGCACCCTTGCACGAACCGAAAAGGGTATCAGAGAAAAAGAAGTATTTACATTAGAAAACCTGTAATCTTTTATGCAAGAATATATTCACAAGTACAACGCAACCTTCAAATCGCTAAACCCAGAGGAAATTCTGAGATTTGTGCTGGAACAACATCCCGGCAAAGTAGTATTTTCCAGCAGTATGGGTGCCGAGGATCAGGTGATTACAGCCATGCTTCTGCAAGCAGACAAAAATGCGCAGATTTTTACACTCGATACCGGTAGAATGTTTGCCGAAACCTACGAGCTAATAGAGAAAACCGAGGCGCGGTATGGCTTTAGAATCAAAGTATATTTTCCTAACCAACAAGAAGTGGAAGAGATGGTGAGCAATCATGGCATCAATCTGTTCTATTATAGCGTGGAAAATCGTAAAAAGTGTTGCAATGTTCGTAAGATTGAGCCCCTAAAACGCGCATTGTCAGGAAATGAGATTTGGATCACAGGCTTGCGCAGGCAACAATCGCCCACACGCCAAGATATGCAGGTGGCAGAGTATGATGCTGCTAATCAAATCATTAAAATAAACCCCTTGTTAGAGTGGAGCGAGAAACAGGTTTGGGATTATATTCATGCGAATAATGTACCTTATCATGCATTGCACGCTCGAAACTTTCCCAGTATCGGTTGCCAACCATGTACCCGTGCTATACTCGAAGGCGAAGGAGTAAGAGCTGGTAGGTGGTGGTGGGAAAATCCAGATACAAAAGAATGTGGTTTGCACAAATAAACTTTTGCATCTTATCAACCCTATGGAGAGTTAGGAAAATGACATTGCCTTCTTGGATTTAAAGTACAAATCATTTGCATAGTGCATTATATTTGTGCTACTGATTTTTAAGCAACTATTAAGGCTTTTTTGCAAACATTTTTTAATCACCAATACACATAGGCATGAATCGAATTATGTTACAACTCAAAGGTTGGGGGCAATCGTTTATCATACTGCTTCTGATATTACTGATCATCAGCCCTGCGATTGCAATAAGCAACTCACCCCAAAGCCTAACCAAACCCAAGGCATTTTTTGGATTTGAGCCAGGCACCAATCGCAAGATGTTTTCGTATGCCTCGCTCATGGGATACCTGATGAAGCTCGATCAGGAATCTGATATGATGCACATACAGCAAGTTGGGCAATCAGAGCTAGGTCGCCCAATGTACATCGTATTCATTTCATCAGCCGAGAACATACGAAGACTTGAAGATTTGCGCGAGATAAACCGACGACTTGCATTGGATGCCAACATACCCGATAATGAGCGACAAAGGCTAATAGAAAATGGTAGAGCTTTTGTGTTGGTTACATTATCCATGCACTCCAATGAGGTTGGCCCTTCCCAAGCCGCTCCATTGATGGCCTACAACCTTCTTGCCAATGTGGAACCCGATATGCACGAGCATTTGGAGAATACCGTATTGATGCTGATGCCCAGCCACAATCCCGACGGGCATGATATGATGGTGGAGCATTACAACAAATATCTTGGAACACCATACGAAGGCAGCACTTTGCCGGGTGTTTACCATAGGTATGTAGGCCACAACATAAACCGCGATTTCATTACGCTACACATGAGCGAAAACAGGGCTGTTGCCGATCTTTATAATCTGCATTGGCATCCCCATGTGTTGGTGGATAAACATCAAATGGGTATGACCGGAGTGCGATATTTTGTACCGCCCAATCACGACCCCATTGCAGAGAATATTGACCCTACACTATGGCATTGGAGTTGGGTGTTTGGCTCGGCCATTGCCAGGGACATGACTGCAAAAGGATTAGAAGGCATTGCCCAGCAATATCTTTTCGACAATTATTGGCCAGGTTCTACCGAAACAAGCTTGTGGAAAAACACCATCAGCCTGCTCACCGAGGCTGCCAGTGCACGCTTAGCCACACCCGTAACGGTTGAACTTGGTGAACTTAGCGTTTCCGGTAAGGGGTTGGCAGAGTACAAGAAAAGCATCAACATGCCAGCACCGTGGATGGGTGGAGAGTGGGGATTGGAAGAAATTGTGAAATACGAGGTCGAATCTATGTACCCATTGATAAGAACTGCATCTCGACACAAGAACGATATACTTGTGAGTCGCAACGACTTGGTGCGTAGAGAAGTACAAAGAGGATTAACCCAAGCTCCATTTTTTTATGT
>DMJL01000093.1 GCA_003451785.1 Bacteroidales bacterium | reverse complement strand
GCCGACCATCTGTTGGTTGCTAAAGAATACATTGACTCGCAACAGCATCCTATAAAAGTACTCGATGCACCCTATTTGCCGAGTGCCGAGAGAATGCAAAAGCCTTTTGTAATAATAGATTGCCTCTACGGATTTGCTTGCAACCCATGCGCTTTTGCCTGCAAGTATGGTGCTATCACCAAAACATCTACCAGCACAGCTCCAGAAATAGATTTTGAGAAATGCGTGGGATGTATGGATTGCGTGTATCAATGCCCCGGTTTGGCCATTTTTGGATACAACATCCAAAGGTCAACATTCATGCTTCCGGTAGAATTTGATGTAAACGAAGGATTAGAAGTGTTTCTTGTGGACAATCAAGGTGCCATTTTGGGCGAAGGAATAGTTGAACGGGTTCTTCGCAAAAAAAACCTAACCCACATAGCCCGAATTAGGGCAAAAAACATGAGTAGCGAATTGCAAATACAAGTTAGGGGATTTATCGCTAAAGACCAATATAGAAAAGCATTGCATTTTGAGAGTTATCAGGAAGAGCCATGCCAAGACATTTTTATGTGCCATTGCGACGATGTTCCATTGAAACAAGTACTTGAGCTTGTTGGCGAACGAAAATACATATCCGTGGAGGAAGTTAAGCATACCACACACTTAGGCATGGGTCCTTGCCGAGGAAAACGATGTTTGCAAAGGCTCAAACAAAACCTTAGACCACGCGGCATAGAACTCATTGGCAACAGCACGCCTCGCGGGCCCATGTCGAACCAACTTAATCTGGGTGAATTGTATCCTGCAACCATGCAACCCAAAATAATCACCTATGCAGGAAACAAACGAACCATAGAAACACGGGCATTGATTGCAGGTGGCGGTATAGCCGGAAGTGCCCTTTTTCGTTTTCTATCCGAAGAAGGCTACAATCCCACCATGATCAATGCCGGATTTGGTGCATCTTGGCGCAATATAGCAGGTGGAAGACCCGTATTTTCCATTCCCGAGCTTACGGAAATTGCGCGAAAGAATCTTGAGTTGTTTACGCAACTTCAGCAATTAGGCAATATTGACTTGCGACTGATTCATTATGTAACTTTTGCCCACAACGAACAAATGTATTCGGCACTCAAAGATTCCATGGCTTGGCAAAAAGCAGTGATGCTAAGTCCATCAGAATTCAAAGATGAGGTGTCTCCCTATTTTAACACAAAAAACAAAAAATACATTGCAGCCCTAAAAACCAGTGAGTGTTGGCAAGCAACTCCTGGAAAAGTAATTGAGGGATTAAGATCTATTGGCATTCAAAACGGTGGGGTGATAAAGGAAGCAAACCACTTGGTTTCCGTTGAGAGGAACAACGACAACTTTATGGCAGTTGTGCGTAATCACCATGGCGAATACATTGAATATCATACTCCTTTGTTTATCAATGCCTTGGGCGACCAAGGTGATGTTTTTGCAAAAATGCTAGGGATTGAAACCGGAATGTATCCTGTAAAACACCAGGCATTTATCACGCGCAGATTACCCATGCTTGGCAAAGGGGGCAATCCATTGGATATGCTTATAGATAGGCGCAACTACAAAGGATTTGTGGCTGTTTATGGTCAGCAACTCGGAGATACCGGACAGATTATTGGATGTGCATCTCCTGCCGTTGAACCTTCTGAAACCCATAAAAACCTTAAAATCAACAGCCAAGATTTTGCTGAGATTGTTGCGGAAACCTTTATTGATTGGATACCCGAAATTTCATCAGTAGGATTTCAAGCCTTATGGGCAGGATACTACAATGAGCCGAGGATGATAATTGACCCTGAAAAAGGCCTTTTTTTGGGGCTTCGCGGACAAGGTTTTATGTTGGGTCAATACTTGGCAAGACTATATGTTGATGCATTATTGGGCAGGGAAGTTCCAGCATATTTTCACAGACTCAAACTCGAAGGAGATGCAATTTTGGAGAAAGCATTCAAATAACATTGATTAGCAACTCATTACAAAATTTTTGGTTTGAAAATCCACTGCAAAGATTTTGTGTTAACTTAAAATTTTCCATCTTGGTTTTTTCAGTCATAAGTAATAACTTTGCAGGCTTTTAAAACAAGGATTGAATTGAATCCACTTTCGCAATATTGTATCCCCTTTGTTGGGCTTGCTACGGGCAAGTATCACTATCATTTTGAAGTGAATGATAAGTTCTTTGCTTGTTTTGAGGATACAGAAGTTCAGAAAGGTAATCTACTTACCGACCTTTGGTTGGAAAAGCAGAACCATCTGATGGTTTTTAATTTTTCGATAACAGGAAGCGTAGAGCTTTTATGCGATTTATGCTTGGAGCCCTATCAGCAAACTTTAAACATAGAAAAAAGGCTTATTATTAAGTTTGGTGCTGCATTTGAGGAACAAACCGAAGAGATTTTGATTATTCCTATGAGTGAATCGCATTTTGATGTGTCGCAATATCTTTACGAATTCATTCATTTGGGTTTGCCCATGCAGCGAAAGCACTCCGAAAATGGAGAAAACGGCGTTGGTTGCGACCAAGAGACCCTCCGAAAAGTACAGCAATATCTGAAGCAAACAAACAATACAGAAAGCTCCGGCAGCAATTCGCCATGGAGTGCATTACGAGGATTAAATTTTGAAGATTCACAAACCAGTTAAATAGATAAGATATGCCAAATCCAAAAACCAGACATTCGAAAAGTCGCAGGGATAAAAGAAGGACCCACTACAAGGCAACCGAACCCGCCCTAACTACTTGCCCAAATTGCGGTGCTACTAAGCTTATGCATAGGGTTTGTCCGGAGTGTGGTCATTATAGAGGCATGGTAGCCATTGAGAAAGAGGCCGCCAAGTCAAAGAAATAAGCCCACTTACCGAACAAAACAACAAGACATGAGAATTGGCTTGGATGTTATGGGGGGCGATTTTGCGCCCATTGCAACTATTGCCGGTGCAATACTTGCACAAAAGGAACTTACGCAAACCGATAGATTAGTGCTATTCGGTGATGCAGACATAATCCAGAATGAATTGGGGAAACAAAACTGTAATCCCGATTTGTTCGACATTGTGCACGCACCCCAAGTAATCGAGATGGGCGATCAACCCACCAAGGCCTTTTCTCAGAAGCCGGAGTCCAGTATTGTGATGGGATTTAGGTATCTCAAAAAAGGTCATATCGATGCTTTTTCCAGTGCAGGCAATACCGGAGCCATGTTGGTTGGCTCTATGTATAGCGTTCATGCAGTGCAGGGAGTAATCAGACCGGCAACTACTGCGCTCATCCCCAAGGAAGATGGTAGTGTTGG
>DMJL01000014.1 GCA_003451785.1 Bacteroidales bacterium | reverse complement strand
GGCGAAGCCAATATATTCCTTGATGGAACATTTCTTGGTAAAACCCAAATAAACCCTGCAACTACCCAAGACACTTTGCGCATTTCATTGGGGCGCGATCCCAACATAGTTGTATCAAGAACTCGCGATGTGGCATTTACGCAGCAGCGGCTTATAGGAGGCAGAATTACCGAAAATGTTGGCTGGGAAATTTCGGTGAGAAACAACAACAACTTCCCTGTGTTACTCAACATTCAGGATCAGATACCAGTTTCGATGCAGGGCGAAATCGAAGTGCGACCAAGGGAATTATCCGGTGCTACCTTAGATGCAGAAACCGGATTTGTTTCATGGAAACTATCTATCCCACCTGCTGGCACGCAAAATCTAAAGTTTCAATATTCGGTGCAGTACCCAAGGGGCAGAAGTGTAACTTTAGAATAAGGTTGATTGTGAGCACCTAATGATAAAAAGCTACCCCCAGATTAAAAAAATCCATGGGTAGTTTTTTTTAAACCATGAGTTTTGCGATGGTGCGAAGGTCAGAATCCGAAAGTTTGTGACACTGACCCGTAACCTTGTTTTGAATCATAAGAGAAGCTATCTCATCCACCTCCGCCTTATTTCCTGAGATCCCTGCTTGGGAAAGTCTGATGGGGCAACCTATCAATTTGAAGAAATGCTCAAACTTATAGATTGTATCTTCGGGATTGTCAGTATTAAAAAGTGCTGTACCCAAAGCAGTAATTCTTTCGGGTATGCGATCTTTCTGGAGCTTCATCCAAGCAGGATAGGCAATGGTAAGGGAAGCACCATGGGCAACATCGTATTTCACGCTAAGATTGTGTCCAATATCATGCACTCCCCAATCTCCCGACTTTTTGCCTGGGAAGGTCATGCCATTGAGTGCACAAGTTGCTGCATACATGATTTTTGCCCTCAGATTGTAATCCGTAAGGTTCTTCATTAGCTCAGGACCATATTTGAGTGCTTCCTGAATGATTGCTACAATAAATCTATCGGATAATGTAGCATCGCCAGATCCAAACCAAATCTCTAAAGAATGTGCTATAAGGTCGGCTATACCATAAGCTGTGTAATTAGCAGGAACGCTGCAAGTAAACTGCGGATCAAGAAAACTATGCTTAGGGTACATTACTTTGTATCCAAATCCCAATTTTTTCATCAGGGCATCGTTTTGCACCACAGCCACGCTATTCATCTCGGTGCCCGTTGCTGCTAAAGTTAGAACAGCTATTACAGGCAATGCGGTTGCCGGCTTCTGTGCCCCTATTACAAAATCCCAACCCGAGTGCAACACTGGAGTAGTTATAGCAATAACTTTGGCACTATCAATAACACTGCCACCTCCAATAGCTACAATCATCTCGCAACCCGATTCGCGGGCAAGTTGGGCAGCTTTATCCACATCATCAATTATGGGATTGGATTTTATACCTTCGTATTCCACCAAGGAAATGCCCGCTGAAGTCAGGCTTTTCACAGTTGCTTGATAGGCACCGTTTCGCTTGGCCGAGCTTTTGCCGCAAACAAGTAGTGCTTTCGAGCCAAATTCCTTAGCAGTTCTGCCAATTTTATTGACTACGCCATCTCCAAAATGAAGTGAAACAGGGTTGTGAAGAACAAAATTTTCCATAATTGAAGCGTTTTTTGTAGATAAACAAATTTATTGCATTTAGGTTTAATAATCACAGTGCTAAAAAACTGTTTGCAAATTTTGCCACAAAAGCAAACATTGGTCAATTTTGCGTAATTTTATCCTCAAGGTTGAAGCAATTTTACTTTTAACATTTTGTTGGTGCAACTTTAAAATTATTACAAACTGAGAAAAAAATGACGACACCCAAGATTAAAGGAACTATCGGTATTCTTACCGGAGGCGGAGATGTGCCAGGATTGAACCCGGCAATTAGAGCTGTAACTATTCGAGCACTTCGTGAAGGTTACAGGGTAGTAGGCATTCGTAGAGGATGGGCAGGACTTTTGGAAACCGTTCGAGACAAGAAAGCCGATAATCGAGACAATTTTATTGAGTTAACTGAAGATATTGTAAATCGTGCTGGCCGCACCGGAGGCACTTTCCTGCATAGCTCACGCACTCGCCCAAGCCATGTGCCCAGAAAAAATGTGCCCGAAATTTATAAAGACATTTATACCGATGAAATAAACGACCTTACTTCGGAAGTAATTAAAAACTTGGATTTCATAGGTATTGACTATCTAATTCCGATTGGAGGCGACGACACATTGAGTTATGGTGTTACTCTATACAAGGCAGGCGTAAAGATTGTGGCAATACCCAAAACCATGGACAACGATGTGCCCGGAACCGACTATTGTATAGGGTTTAGCACTTGCGTAACACGCACCATCCACATGACCAACTTGCTTAGAACTTCTGCCGGTTCGCACGAAAGGATTTTGGTAGTAGAAGTTTTTGGGAGATATGCTGGATTCACTGCCCTTTTGCCTACAATGGCAGGAGCAGCCAACAGATGCGTAATTCCAGAATACAAGTTCAAAATTGAGCATCTCACCGAACTTCTTATTAATGATAGATTAAAGCATCCCAGTAGATACTCAGTAGTGCTGGTCTCCGAGGGAGCAACTTTTGATGGAATCGAAATGATGTTTAGCGACCACGAGCGCGATATGTATGGGCATGCCAAACTGGGAGGCATTGGTAATGCTGTTTCTGCCCGACTTAAAGAAGTGAGTCAATTGATAAACAAGGGACAAAGGATTGACACAATCAACCAGCATTTGGGCTATTTGGTTCGGTCGGGCGACCCCGATGCAATTGACAGCATAGTGCCCATGGCGTATGGCAACTTGGCTCTCGATTTAATCCTAAAAGGAATTCACGGCAGAATGGTAATCCTGAAAAATGGTCGCTACGACAACATTCCGGTGGATATTATTTCGAGCACAAAAAAATTAGTAGATGTCTCCAAGCATTACAACTCAGAAAGACTACGCCCGGTTTACGAATCGTTTGTGGATAAGCCCCTGTTTTTGATTTAAACTATTCCTGCATTTGGGTTGCAATAGAACGCCCAATTAGGAGTTTACAAGCTTTTCTAAATTTATTTAGCTCTACTTAAGCGGCATTT